>JAUPWC010000390.1 GCA_030916665.1 Verrucomicrobiota bacterium | reverse complement strand
TGGTGGCCCACAAGGGCCCGAAGGCCGACCGGAAGGAACTCAACAACTTCATCATCCAAGCCGGCCGCGGCGGGGTGAACTTCGTCTTCTGCTACCGGGCGGACGAAAAGGTGAAGCCCGTGAAGGGGGAGGGGATTCAGAACATGGGCATGACGCCCGAGACGACGAGCAAACTCGTCTACGAGATGATGGCCATGTTTCTGCTGACTCCGGCCTCCGACGGGCGGCCCAACTTTTCGCCGTCGACTCCGGGCGAGAAGATGCTGACCAAGCTGCCGGTGCAATTTCGCGACCTGCTGGCAGCCGGCGAACCGCTCTCGGAGGACTTCGGCCAGAAGCTCGCCGAGTGGGCGCGTGGTGAGGCGGCGCCCGAGAAGCCCTCCCGCCCGCTGGACGAACTCTGCGCGGCCGGCGACGCGATCGCACCGACCGGCACCGCGGCGCTCGGCAAATGGTGGAACGAATCGCTTTCGAAAGCCGAGCGCGTGCTGCTCAAGGACCGCATCGGGCCGTGGAAGGCGATCGCCGAAAAGGTTGCATGAGCGACCTGATCAACTCCCCGCTCGGCGTAGCGCATACCGCCAGCGGCGACGAACCGACCGCCAATCCGACGACGGTGCGCGTCCAGAAGGAATCGCCCATCCTCTTCTCGACCCCCATGGTGCGGGCCCTGGTGGCCGGCACCAAGACCCAGACGCGGCGGGTGGTGCCGCACCCCAACTGGCTTGAGGGCCAGCCGGCGACCGGCATCGTGCGCCCCTACCGGGCGGAGGACGGCTGGTGGCTGGATGCGTGCTGGCGGGGGGTGCAATCCCGCTACGGGGAGCGGGGCGACATCCTTTGGGTGAAGGAAACGTGGCGCACCCTGCACCAATTCGATTCGCTGCGGCCGCTCGACGTGCCAGACGGGTCAGAACTCCACTACCACGCCGATCAGGAGCGGGTTTCACCGACCTTCTCGCGCTTCGGGAAGATCCGGCAATCGATCTTCATGCGGCGCTGGATGAGCCGGCTGATCCTGCGCATCACCGATCTGCGCATCGAACGCTTGCGGGAAATCACCGCCGAGGATGCGGCCGCGGAAGGCATCGAGGCCGTGACGGCGCCGGACGGACGGCCGGCATGGAAGAACTACCTTTTCGAGACCGCGCATCCGCGGCGCGACCGGCCCATCACCGATCGCGAGCACCGGGTTGTGGGCTTTGCGGATCCGCGCGAGTCCTACTTTTCGCTCTGGGATTCGATCAACGGCATCGGCGCATCAAATGAAAACCCGTGGGTGTGGGTCATCACCTTTGCCCGCGATGCGTCTCAGCCGTGAGCAACTTGCCGCCCTCACCGCCCGGCCCGGGTATGGGGTCGCCGATCGTGCTGCGGGTGGACGGCCTGGGGCACGTGCCGTCGTTCAAAAACGCAAAGATGATCCTTTGGCGGCAGCGCCGGATAATGACCAAGCCGGAATATCAGGTGTGGATGGAGCGGGTGGTGGAAAGTTTCGTGTCACAGTTACGCTCCGAATTAGCGACGCGCGGGATCGCGACAACGACGGGGCTTTCAGCACTCTCGCAGATTGCCTCATTGCTGCCATTGGACGATTCGCGAAAGTGGATCCCCGCGCACTGCGTAAGCACGCAGCTAGTCTCAAAAGGAAACGAGGGCGCTGACATCACGATCGAGCGGATCGAGTGAGCTCCGCGGCGGCGGATCCTCCCACCAGCCGAGGCCGGCCAGCATGCGCTCGCGTTCTGCGCGCCATTGCCAATGCCGCCGCATGGATTCGTTGTGCGCGGCGCGCGCAAAGGCCTGCTCGTCGGTCTCGCCCGCGTAGACGACGACACCAAAGGTATCGGGTCGCCAAGGAAGCGGGCCGACTAGATCGCGAGGAACTTCGCCTTGAATGTCGCTTCGTCGTAAAACCATGCGGAGCCGGAATCGCTGAACGTGTAATAGCCGCCGACCTTGGCGTGGCACATGTTTGCCACGCGATCGTTGCTGATCATCACCCAGGCGCCGTTTTCTAACGTGATCTTCCAGAACTTGTCGTAGTCGTAGACGGCCTTCTTGGGGTAGGGGCCCTCGATCTTGGCGACGCGCAGCGCGGCGACGGCAGGCGGAGGAATCTCCTGAAAGCGGGGAGCGGAGGCGAAGATCGCGGCGACGTCCTTATCGATATGGATGGGGATTTCCTTCATGTTCGCGGGAGGTAGTGCTTTTCGGTGACATCGCTGCCGGGAGCGTGGGCCAGCATTTCCTGCACCTTCTGCATGCCATGCCGGGAGACGAGAGCGATGACGGCCCGCTGGCCCTTGTCGCCGAGCTGTTTCAATTCGTCGGCCCAGCGGTTTTGGGCGGCCGTCTTGCGCAGGCCGTGGAAGGACCGGTTCTCAATGCCATGCCGGGCCAGGAGGCGGCCGAACTGCACCGAAAGCAGGCTCGAGCCCGACTCCTGAATGGCGGCCTGTACGGGGAAGAGGTGCGGCAGATCGCTGGACGGCCGTGCGGTGCGCCACTCCTGCAGCCACGCCCAGATTTCGTCGGCCAGCGGTTCGTCGACGATGCGACGGCCCTTCCGGGTGTAGAGCCGGAGGCGGTTGGCGACGATATTGCCCTCTTCTATGGTGGCGACGGCGCCAAGCCGCAGCCCGTAGTGGTAGCCGAACAGGATGGCGCCATGCCAGAAGTCGGAGCGCGGGACGACGGCCAGCAGGGCGCGGACCTCGGCATCGGTGAACGGCGCCCGGGGGGTGGTGACGAGTTGTTGCTGGGTGAGGCCTTCGAGCCGGACCGCGACGTCGAGCGCGGGGTTACGCACAATCCAGCGCTGGTCGGCGAGGTAGGACAGCCAGCCGTTGAGGACCGCCAGCCAGAGTTCGCGGGTGCTGATCTTCTGCGGGCCCGTTTGGTTGACGAAGGCCGCGACGTGCCGGGCCTCGAGGGCGGCCAGCGGCGAGAGGTTGAGGCCGGCGTGATGGACGAAGCGATCGATGATCTCGCCGTCGTGGCGGACCGTCTCCGGGGCTTGGCCGACAACGTGGCGGTGCGACTCGTAACTCTCAATGGCGTCGCGCACGCGGAGGTTGCGGCCGGCGAGGAGGCGGGTCCACACGTCGCGGGTGAGGGCGTCGGCCCGGGAGGCGAGGGCGATTTCCTCGAGCTTGGCACTCTTGACGAGTTCACGGGCCTCGTCGTCCGAGCGGGTGCGGAGGGCGCGCAGCATGCTGCCACCGCACCGGCCAGGTTGCGGGACGCGGGCGTATTTCCAGCCGTTGCGGTCGACAATGGTAATGCTCATGCGGGGGGAGGGGTGTCGGAATCGAGAATCGCCTTGGCGGCCCTGGCGGCCGCGCGGTGCTTTTCGTTGAGGGCCTGCCGGAAGGCAATCGCACTTTCGCGGGTGGAGGCGAAGCCCGGAATGGTGCGCACGCCGTTGCGCTTGCGGACGATCATGGCGGCCTCTTCGCGCAGCCAAGCCTCGTGCTTCTTCTGGGCACCGCGGGCGATCTTGCGCAGCGCATGGGCGCGTCGCATTGCATCGGCCTGCGTTTGCATCTCGCGATCATACTTCTTGATCGTGCGATCGCGGGCCCGCAACGACTGGAAGATGGACTCCAGTTGGGCGAGCAGCGGGGGCGGCGGGACCGGATCGGTGGGATTATCGGACATGGTAGAGGTTGGCGGCGCGGTGGCCGTAGTCGAAACCCGGCCGGCCGATGCGGACCTTGCCGCCCTCGAGCCCGTAGCGCCAGCACATCGCCAGCGAATAGGGGGTGACCGCGTAGCCGTCGGCGAGCAGAGAGCGGGTGAGCCAGCCAAAGTGTTTCACGGCCCATGCGTCGGCGTATTCCTTGATGCACGCGTAACGATAAGGGAGATGGGTGTGTTGCCGCCAGGTGGCGAGCCGGATCGCGTAGGCGCCGCCGGGATGGGACCACGCATAGCCCTCGACCTGCTGGATGGCGGTAAGCAGACGGGCATGATCGATCGCCGGCTCTTGGGCGTGGACGGCCGCATGATGCGCGAAGGCGACGAAGGTGGTGGTGGCGAGGAGTTTCATTGATGCGCCTCCTCCCAGAGTTCGAGCATTTCGACGAACTGGGTGGCGAACAGCGGAGAATTGCGCAGATGGCGAAAGGATCCGCTGCGCCGCATGTATTCGAGCCGCTTGAAGGTGCGGCGGTTTTCGAGATCGATGTCGCAGCCGTCGAGAAAGCGGTATTTCACCCGGTCAGGAATCTCGGCCCAGGAGGTCGAGTAGCTGACCCACTTAAAGATGGCGATGGAAAGCCCGCACGCTTCGGCGAGTTGACGATCGGTCGGCACCCACTGCGAGGCGCCGCGGCCGCGCACGGT
>JAUPWC010000389.1 GCA_030916665.1 Verrucomicrobiota bacterium | reverse complement strand
GGATATCGCTCACCTGGCCCTGGGCGATCAGGAGCCGGAGGCGCTGGCCGTTCCGCGGGTCGGCGGGCAGGCGCACGCCGTTGATGGTGGCCGCCGGAGCGTTGAGCGTCGTGCCGGTGCTGGAATTCACCGTGTCCGACTTCTTCATCGCCGCCTCCACGCGAAGCGTGGTCGCGGGGGTCGCAAGCACTGCGATCTGGCCGTAATAACCCTCCGAGCGCGTGCTCAGCAGCGTGCGCGAGTAGCGCATGTCCTCGTTGAGTGCCGCGAGCCGGATGGCAAAGCGCTTCGTGCCGAAGCCATAGTCGGCCACGCCGCGCAGCGAACCGTTGTCGTCCGTCCGGATTTGGAAGCGCGCCAGGCGCGACTCGAAGCGCGCCCGCTTGGTGACAGAGTTAGTGACACCGCCACCGCCCACTCCGCCGTTGAGCAGCGATTGCGGGCCCCGCACCACGTCGACCCGCTCGACCGCGAACGTGTCGTCGATGCCACCGGCGCCGAATGAGTTCACGCGCATCTGGCCGGAATCGAGGCCGCGGATCTTGATATTGACGTTCGCCGCGCGATCGCCGGGGCGGTTGGCCTCCGCGGTGCCCGACGGGTTGGCGCCGCCGATACCCGTGCCCGTGCCATACTCCACCACCATGTCCTCAATGGAAAGCGCCGCGATGTCTTCCATGAATTTTTCCGTGAAGACGTCGGCGGAGACCGGCAGCTTGGCTAGTTCCGAGCGGAAGCGGGTCACGGAGTTGGTGTTCAGCGCCGTGTAGCTGTCGCTGCCGTCCGCCGTAACCGTGAAGGGGCTTAGTTGAACGACCTCCTCCCCCGGTGCGGGACTCGCCGGGGAAGAGGCCGGGCGGGAAGTCTGGCCGACGAGGTCGGGCCATCCCGCGAGAGCGGCGGCAAAGGGCAGGAGAAAGGAAGCGCGCAGAAAACGGCGGGAGGATGCGTGGTCGCGAAGCATACTTCTGGGTCGGCCCGGGAACCGGGTGCTAACCGGAGCGCAGGCCGAAGGGAGGTTCAGGGGTGGGGCGGAAAACGGGTCCCGGGGACCGATCTTCCCCCTTTGCGGCATGGTCGCGGAGAAGATCGGCACCCTTGACCCGTTGGGTGTTAATAGACCGATATATATTCTGATATACTATTCAAGCCATTTTTTCAAAAACGGCCATGGCTCCGCCCGCTCCCGGGTCGGGAGGGAAGTGAACCGCAGGGGCGGCCGCAGCCTCCGACTTAGGCCGGTCGCGCGGCGGTGGTGTCGCGCACGACGAGGCGCGGGGCGAGTTTGCGCTGCGCGGCGCCGGACCTCCGCCCTTCAATCTCGTCAATCAGCAACCGGACCGCCTCCGCCCCGATCTCGGCCAGCGGCTGATGCACCGTGGTGAGATTGAAGAGCCCGGCGGCCTCCAAGTCATCGTAGCCGACAATCGACAGGCTCTCGGGGATCGTGAGCGAAGTGTATTTGGGCAGGCTGAGCAGGTGCAGCGCCACCCGGTCATTAACGCAAACCAATCCCGTCAGGCCGCCAATGCGCCGGAGAAAGGTTTTTGAGATCGGGGCGGGACGATCCTCCGGTCGGGCCAACCAGTCGGCCTGAACACGGGGGCCGGGGGCCAGTCCCGCCTCGTTGTGCGCCTTGATAAACCCCAGCCAACGCTCCTCCTCGAAGCTGTCCGCCCCCTCGCTCTTGGCCGACCGGCCCACGAATCCGAGTTTGCGGTGCCCGAGGGCAAGGAGGTGCTTCGTCGCGATATACCCGCCCTCGAAATCGTCGTCCACGACGTAGCTGACATCCTGACGGTAGCGCGCGTCCACGCGCATCACGATCACGAAGGGCACCCCGTGGGCTTTCAGCAGATCGACCGCCTGTGATCCCTCGTTGCGGGTCGGCCACACGAGGATGCCGTCACACTTGCGCTGGGTGATAAGGTCCTCGATGGCCTGGCGCTCGAGTTGGGGATCACCCAGGTGCGGCCGCAGGATCACGTCATGCTTGAACTTGGCCGCCTCCGCCTGAATCCCCTCGACCAGCTTAGGGTGCTGGCCGCCAAAACCATAGCTGAGCCCGCCGAGCACCGCTGCGATGTTCCGCGTGCGCGTGCGCTTGAGCCGGGTAACGAAGGTTCCGCGCCCGCTCTGCTTGTCCAACATACCCTCCTTGACCAGCGTGGCCACCGCCTTGCGAATAGTCAGGAAATTCACGCCGAATTCCTCCGCCAGGACCCGCTGGCCCGGAATCTGGTCGGCATATGCCCCGGAGAGGATCCGCTCCCGCAGCTGGGCGGAAATCAGATGGTGCTTTTTCGCGGTCTTCTCGGGTTGAGCGGCCTTCATGGACCGATGTATACCGGTGCGCGCACCCGGCACTCAAGGCAACATTCCAACACGGACGAAAACCCGCGCCCGGAGCGGGACGATAAATGGCTTGACCCGATATATATTATGTATATCGGTGTGTATATCAGATGCTCAGAACTCCCCTCCTCCACCCCGAGATCCTCCGTGCGCTGGCCGCGGCCGGCCACGGCTCGCGCGTCCTCATCGCGGATGGCAACTATCCGCTGAGCACGGCCACGCCGGCGACCGCCAGCCGGGTCTACCTGAACCTGCGACCGGGCTGCGTCACCCTCACCGAGGTCCTGGCCACGCTCACCACCGTCCTGCCGATCGAGTCGGCGCTGGGCATGCAGACCCGGGACGGTCTGGCCGCGCCGATCCACGGCGAGTTTGCCCAGCTGCTTGGCCCCGGCGTTACCCTCACCTTCAAGCCGCGCCACGATTTCTACACTGAGGCCCGGTCTGTTGACACCGCGCTGGCGATCGCCACCGGCGAGCAGCGGCGCTTTGCCAATCTGCTGCTGACCATCGGTGTCGTGCGACTGCCGGACGATCGCTCCTGAGCCATGACGACGTCGGAGCTTTCCCTGGCCGCGCGGCCGTGCGGGCTGAGCGGGCTGCAGTTGCCACTGCTCGGGCTTGGCACTTGGGCCTTTGGCGGCGGAACCTACTGGGGCCCGCAAGACCAGCATGATGTGGACGAGGTCGTCGCGCGGGCGCTCGAGTTGGGCATCAACTATTTCGACACGGCCGAAATGTATAATGCGGGCACCAGCGAAACGTCGCTGGGCGTCGCATTGCGCGGCCAGCGCGACCGGGCCATCATCGGCAGCAAGATAAGCCCCAGCAACACCCGTCCAAGCACGCTCCGCGCGTGCTGCGAGGCGAGTCTTCGCCGGCTCGGGACCGACCATCTCGACCTCTACATGGTCCATTGGCCGATCCATGCCAATTCGATCCGCCACTTCACCGATGACCCCGAATTGATCGCTCATCCCCCGAGTGCCGCCGAAGCCTTCCAGACCCTCGCCCGGCTGCAGGCCGAGGGGAAGATCCGGCACATTGGCGTCAGCAACTATGGCGTGCGCCAGATGGAGGAGGTCCGTGGGCTCGGGGTCCGGCTCGCCGTCAATGAACTGCCCTACAACCTGCTCATGCGGGCCATTGAGCCGGAGATCGTGCCCTATTGCCGCCAGCAGGGCATCGGCATCATCGGCTACATGACTCTCATGCAGGGCGTGCTGGCCGGCGAATTCGAGAATTTCGACGCGCTGCCCGCCATGCGGACGCGCACCCGCCACTTCACCGGTCGCCGCCCCGGCTCCCGTCACGGCGAGCCCGGCTGCGAGGCGGAGACATGGCTGGCCATCGAAAAGGTGCGTCAAATTGCCCGCGAGGCCCAGCTCCCGCTGGCGGACGTGGTGATCGCTTGGGCCCTGCACAATCAGGACATCAGTTGCGTGCTCGCCGGGTGTCGCACGCTGGCCCAGCTCGAGGAAAACGCGCGTGCCGTCCAGCGCACCCTCACTCCTCACACCCTCAGGCAGCTCAACACTGCGACCGCACCGGTCCTCCACCTGCTTGGGACCAATCCCGACTATTACCAGGCGGCGTCCGAGTCGCGCTCGTGGTAAAGCGCTCGCTCTTGTCCTCCACGCCCGCCATCTCCGCATCCCTGCGCCTGCGTTGGATCATGATATCCTTCGCCTTCAGCGCCACCGTGCTGAACTATCTCGACCGGCAGATTCTGTCCTTCGTCAAGGCGTCGCCGGAGTTTCAACAGGCCGTGCCGGTGTCGGACGAGTTGTTCGGCATCCTGAACGCTTGCTTCATGGGCGCCTACGCGCTCGCGAACGGCCTTTCCGGCCCCTTGATCGACCGGGTCGGGACCAAGATCGGTTACGCGGCCTGCATGGTGTGGTGGTCCTTGGCGGGCATCGCCCACATCTTCGCCCGCGGTCCCTGGTCGCTCGGCGCCTGCCGCGTGGCCCTCGGCCTCGGCGAAGCCGGCAACTGGCCCGCCGCCGCCAAGCTGGTGGGCGAGTGGTTCCCCTCGCACGAACGCGCCCTGGCCTCAGGCATATTCAACAGCGGTGCCTCCATCGGCGCGATTCTTTCCCCCCTGCTCATCGTGTGGATGGTCAACTCCTGGGGTTGGCGCAGCGCGTTCGTCGTCATGGGCGCCCTCGGGCTGATCTGGGCCGCCGCTTGGTGGCTCGTCTATCGTTCACCTGACGGCGCCGCCCCCAGCCCGCACGAACCGCGCATCCCGGCCGGCCAGTTGCTCCGCACGCGCTTCATGCTGACCTTCACGCTGTCGAAGTTCTTCATGGATCCGGTCTGGTATTTCATCGCCTTTTGGTTTCCGTCCTTCCTCAGCGAAGTGCACGGCGTACGGTTCACGATGCAGGATATGGGCTGGAAAGCCATGATCCCCTTCATCGCGGCCGCGGTGGGCAACGTCGCCGGCGGAGCTGCCACCGGCCAGCTCATCCGCCGCGGCCTGGCCATCAACCACGCCCGCAAGGCCGGGGCGGCGCTTTTCGCCTTGCTGATGGTCGGCATGATTCCGGCCATCCTCACCTCGCAGCTCGGCCTCGCCATCGCGCTCGTGTCCCTGGCGGCGTTCGGCTACGCCGGCTACACCGCCAACACCCTCGCGTTCCCTCCGGAGGTGTTTCCGAAATCGGCCATTGCCTCCGCTTGGGGGCTGGCCTCCGTCGGCTCCGGGCTCGGCGGCATGCTCTTCAGCTACCTGTCCGGCTATCTTGTCCAGCGCGTCGGCTATACGCCCGTGTTCATCGGATACGGGATTTTCCCGCTGATCGCGTTGGCCCTCGTGCTCTGGGGCCTCGGCCCGCTCCGCCCTCACCCGCGCTTCTCCGCCTCAGCCTCCACGCCCTGAATGCCTCCGCCCCGCCGCCTCGCCTTTCTCGCCTTAGCACTCAGCTCCCTCGCTTCCAGTCCCGCCCAGCAATGGCGCACGGGCCAGGTTGCCGATCTCTACACCCAGCACTGTGCGAGCTGCCACGGCGTCGCGCTCGAGGGCGGATCCGCGCCGTCAATGCTGGACGACGAGTGGCTGCACGGCGGAGATGACGCCAGCCTCCTGCGCAGCATTTTGCAGGGCTATCCCGAAAACAGCATGCCAGCCTGGAGTGCGCTGTTTTCCGAGAAAGAGGCCCGGGCCCTTGTGAACTACATCCGCGAGGTCCGCGCCCGGCACCGTTACAACCAGGCCCCGCCTGCGGCACCCCAAGACGATTTCACCGTCGCCACCAAGCACCACGCCTATCGCTTCAATACTTGGCTGGAAGGGCTGGACGAGCCTTGGTCCCTCACCTTCCTGCCCGGCCCGGGCAACCGGGCGATCGTAACCGAGAAACGCGGCCGTGCCTGGCTGATCGAAGACGGGAGGCGTGCCAGCCGGCCCCTCGAGGGCTTGCCCGGCAACATCGAGTCCAACGGCCAGGGCGGCCTGTATGATGTCGTCCCCCACCCGGCCTACCTCCAAAACGGCTGGCTCTACTTCGCGTTCGCCGAGCTGACGGACGCGGGCAGCATGACCCGCGTGATGCGCGCCCGCCTGCGCGACGACGCGCTCGTGGACCAACAGACCGTCTTCGCCGCCCGGGCGGACCAATACCTCAAGGGGCGCGCCCACTTCGGCGGCCGCCTGGCCTTTGACCGCGCGGGTTTTCTCTATTTCACCATCGGCGAGCGCGGCCAGCGCGACCACGCCCAGGACCTCACCCGGCCCAACGGCAAGGTGCACCGCCTGCACGACGACGGCCGCATCCCGGCCGACAATCCTTTCGTCAACCACCCGGGGGCCGTGCCCAGCATTTGGAGCTACGGACACCGCAACCCGCAGGGCCTCGCCTTCGAGCCGCAGTCCGATGAACTCTACGATCTCGAGCACGGCCCGCGGGGGGGCGACGAACTGAACCGCGTGCGGCGCGGGGCCAACTACGGCTGGCCCGTAATCACCTACGGCATCGAATACAGCGGCGCTCCCATCGCCGAGTCGACGCATCGCGAGGGGATGGAGCAGCCGGTGGCCTACTGGACACCCTCGCTCGGCGTCTGCGGCCTGAACTTCTACACGGGTGATCGCTTCCCCCGCTGGCGTCATCACCTCTTCTTTGCCTCGCTCTCGGGCGAGGAACTGAGGCGGCTGGAGCTCAAGGACGGTGAAGTGGTGGACCAGGAGATCCTCTTCAAGGGGGTCGGTCGCATCCGCCACGTGATCAGCGGCCCCGATGGCGCGCTCTACGTGCTTCTGCCGCGGCGCATTGTTCGACTCACCCCCGCCCCAGCCGGCTAAGCACCTGCGGACCGCCGCCTGCGTCGCGGAAGCCAACCTCACGGCACGCCGCACCGGTCACGCACTGATCTCGGGCCGGGCCTGCACCGCCGGCGTATCGACCGGCTCCGCGGGCAGCCGCTGGCCATTGATCTCGACGTCGTCGAACCGCACGCCCCGCGTGTGACGCAACCAAAGCGGCTCGCCGGCCCGCTCGATCTTCACGCGCCGCAGCCGGACGTCCTCAATCGGCGCGGCGGGTTGGCCGTCGAGACTCACCCCCAGCTTCTCCGACTCGCGGCACAGGAGGTCCGTGATCTCGAACCGGCGGAACACGGGCGGAAAGTTTCCGCCCCGATAGCCATGGTAGGTCGTGCCAAAGCGAATCACCGCCTCGCGCACCTTCTGCACCGTGATGCCACGCGCATGAAAATTCTCCACGACTCCGCCGCGATCAAGGTTGGCCTTGAAGTAGAAGGCCGAACTGGCCGATTCCACGGTGCAATTCTCGACCCACACGTTGCGTACGTCCCCGGACATCTCGCTGCCGATGCACACCCCCGCATGCCGCGAGCCCATCACCACGTTGCGGATGACGATGTTTTCGGACGGTCGGCCCACGGCCCATCCGTCCTGATCGCGCCCGGACTTGATCGCTATGGAATCGTCGCCCGTGCGGAAAATGCAGTCCTCAATCAGCACATCCGAGCTCGAATCGGGATCGCAGCCGTCATTGTTGCCGTTCCAGCTTTCCACCGTCACGCCGCGCACGGTCACGTTGCGGCAGAGGACCGGGTGGATCACCCAAAACGGCGAATCGACGACCTTCACGCCTTCGATCAACACCTGTTCGCATTCGAGGAACTGGATCATGCTGGAACGCAGCCAACGTCCCTCGCCGAAAACGCGCCCGGCCACCGGCACCCCCTCCGACCCCATTTGGCGCAGGGTCCCCGACCCCGCGCGCCCCGGCGCGTCACGCATCACGACCAGGGAGTCGCGCCCATTCCCGTCGATCGTGCCGCCTCCTGTGATCGCCACATTCCGCGCCCCGCGCGCATAGATCCGGGGCGAGTGCCCCATCAGCATCGTGCCCTCGAACCGGGTGAGCACGACAGGCAGGTAGGACTGCGGAAGCACGCCAAACACGATCGTGGCCCCGCACTCGATGTGCAGGTTGACGTTGCTCGCGAGGTGAATCGGCCCCTCCACATAGTAGACTCCCGGTGCCGGCACGACCACGCGTCCGCCGCCGGCCGCGGTGCAGGCCGCGATGGCCTTGGCAAACGCCTCGCGCGCGTCGAAACGCCCCAGCGGGCTCGCACCAAACGTCTTCACGTCGAAGTCCCGCGCCGGGAACGTGGGCGCCACAATGCGCGCGAGCACGGCATCCCGCGCCGCCCACCCCTCGGCCGGGGCGTCGGCCCCGAGCAGGCGCATGCTCGCCAACGCGAGGATTGCCAGGAGGGACCGGGCCGGCCGGCCGCGGCCCGCCGCAGCCATCACCCGCCCTGACACGCGCACGAGGACTGGCGGTGCGATCATGGAGAATTCAGCGGATGCGCAGGACGTAGGCATGCTCACCCTCCGGTGCTCGGGGAAGGATCACCCGTAGCGCACCTTCAGTTTGGCGGAAGGCCAGCTTTTCCGACGTCGCGAGCATTTCCACGCTCGTCACCGGGCGCGCGGTCTCGCCGGCGCGCAGGGAGCTGATGGCCGCCTCGGCGTCGTTCCCCGGCCAGCCAAGCAGGATCGCGTACAGGGTGTCGCCCTTGCGGGTGAACCGGATGTCCTGCGCGGTGTAGGCGGACTTCGGTTCGTTGAAGTGTCCGGCCTTCACCTGGGTCGGGCCCTCGCCGTACACTTTCCAGGGTCGCGTGCCGTAGATTGCCTCACCGTTCAGCTTAAGCCAGCGCCCCACCCCGACCAGGGTCTGGCGCTGGTTTTCGGGAATCGTGCCGTCGGGCTTGAGGCCGATGTTAAGCAGGAGGTTGCCGTTCTTGCTCACGATGTCGGCCAGGTTGGCGATCACCACCGGCGTGGTTATCTCGAGCTCCGCCCGATGGTAGAACCAGCCGCTGATCAGCGTCGTGTCTGTCTGCCACGCGTGCTCCAGCAGCTTGTCCGACTGGCCCCGCTCGATGTCGAGAACGAAGGCCTTGGGGTTCGGGCCGCGTTTCAGGTTCAGAACCGCTTCGTTGCGGCCGTGGCGCGCGATGCTCCTGTTGTAGAGTTCCGCCGCAATGTTGAGCCCGTAGTCGCCGAACGGTAGCGCGCCGTCGAAATAAAGCAGGTCCGGCTGGTACTTCGTCACGATCTCGCGCGTCCGCTGGTACCAATGCTGCTGCCATTGCTCGGGCGTCACTCCCTTGAGGTAGAAATCCGCGTAGCGGTCATCGGCCCCGTCGTAGGGCACGCCCGCCATCGGGCCGTCCGTGTCCGCCCGGTGCGACATCTCGAGGAAACTGGGCGCGCGGTCGAGGTGCGAGGACGTGCCAAAGCGCAGACCGTGCAGGAGCGCGGCCTGTCGCCACTCGCCCAGAATGTCGCGCTTTGGTCCCATGTCCTTCGCATCCCAGCGCGTGAAGGAGGAGTCGTAGACGTCGAAATTGTCGTGATGGACCGCCACCGGCACGATGTAGCGCGCGCCGATCTCCTTGTAGAACGCGACGAGCGCGTCGGCGTCGAATCGTTCTGCCCGCCAGAGGGGGATGAGGTCCTTGTAGCCGAACTGCGACGGGTGCCCGTAGCGCTGCACGTGCCAGTCGTAGATGTCCTTGCAGTGCGGCGGCGCGCCCCGGCCGTGCTGGTAGTACATGCCGCGCGCATAGTGGCCCGTGCCGAACGGTCGCGTTTCGTCGGTCACCGCGGGGATGCCCCAGTGCATGAAAATGCCGAATTTCGCGTCACGAAACCAGTCCGGCGTCTCGTAGGCGGCCAGCGATTCCCAGTTGGGCGCAAAGGGACCGGGCGTCAGCGCCTCGACGCGAACGCGGCCGGCATTTCGCTCATCGCTGGCCTCGATCGTGTCGGCGGCGTCGGTTTGCTTCGGCTCCGCGGCAAACAGGCTGACCGCGGAGGTCAGCAGCAGCAGGCGAGCAGGAACAGGGAGGAAGCGCAGGCTCATGATGACGGGGGCATCAGAGGTTTCGGGCTTGGATGCGCAGCACCACGGCATGGCGCGTCGGGGCCTGCGCGGGCAAGGTGACCTGCAGGCCGGCTGAGGTCTGTTTCATGGCGAGCGCACCGTCCTGCCCGAGGAGCGTCACGGTTTGCACCTGGCCGGACCACTGGGCCGGCGCGAGCGCGGTCAGCGTGATCTCGGCCTTCGCGCCGGGCCAGCCAAGCAGGATCGCGTAGAGCGTGTCGCCTTTGCGCGTGTAGCGGATGTCGCGCGCGTCGAAGTGCGTGTTCTTTTCATTGAAGTGACCACCTGCGACCTGTCCCGGGCCTTCGCCGAACACGCGCCAGGGCCGGGTGCCAAAAATCGCCTCGCAGTTGACGGGCATCCAGGCGGCGAGTTCGTCGAGGATCTCCGACGCCTTGGGCTCGAGCGTGCCGTCGGCATACTGCGTGAAGTTGAGCAGCAGATTGCCGTTCTTGCTCACGACGTCGCAGAGCAGGTGGATGACCTCCGCCGCTGTCTTGTAGCGGTAGGAGGGGCTGGGAAACCAGTCGGCGACCGTCGTGTCGCACTGCCAGGGTTCCGCCGCGATTTCCGTCATTGTCCCGCGCTCCAGATTTTCGACGGCCGTGCCGTCGACAAACTCGCCGTGCGTCCCGCCGGTGCGGCGTTTCACCGTGTAGACAACCTGCTGCCGGCCGTCGTGACGGCGGAGACCGGCGTTGTAGTAGTGCGCCATGAGTTCGCGGCCGAACCGGCCGAACGGCACGCCACCATCGGTGTAGAACAGGTCGGGCTCGTAGCTGTCCAGCAGGTCGACCATGCGCCGCTGCCACTGCTGCATCCACCACTCGGGCGCGTTCTTCGGGTACTGGAACCCGGTGTCGTCGTGCAGTGGATGGTAGAGATCGACGAAGCGCGGGTCATTGCCGTCATAGGGCACGCCCGCCTTCAGGCCGGCCCGGTCGGCTCCCTTGTTCGTGTTGAACCAATTGTAGCTGCGCTCGAGGTGCTCGCTGACACCGAACCTCAGCCCATGCTTGCGCGCGGCCGCGGCCCACAGGCCGACTATGTCTTTCTTCGGTCCCATCTGCACGGCGTTCCAGCGATGGTGCCTCGACTTCCACAGGTCGAAGTTGTCGTGGTGCACGCCCATCGAGACGAAATACTTCGCGCCGGCTTTTACGTAGCGCGCCATCAGCGCGTCCGGATCGAACTTTTCCGCCTTCCACAACGGGATGATGTCCTTGTAGCCGAAGACCGACGGGTGCCCGTAGTGCGCGACGTGCCACTCGTAGGCCTTCTCGCCCTCAATGTACATTTTGCGCGCATACCAGTCGCCCTGGCCGGGAACCGCCTGCGGCCCCCAATGCGACCAGATTCCGAACTTGGCGTCGCGAAACCACTCAGGGCACTCGTAGCGTTGCAGCGACTCCCACTCGGGAGTGAATGGTGCCGTCTCCGCCCGGGTGCTGCCCAGGAAGGACAGCAAGGCGACGGCGCGCAGGAGGGGGCGCAGGAGTGATTTCATGGCGAAGTTGATGGGGGCGGCGCCGCCGGCGGGCGCCCGTCCCGAAAATGGCGGACCCGGCGCCACTGCACCCGCGCGCTGTCGCCGCGGAGCGTCCCGTAAACGCCGTATTTGTGGTAATTGCGCCCGTCGTGATTCGTGGCCCGCTCGTCGTCGGGAAACTCCAGCCGCAGCGCGCCATCGACGTAGACGAGGAACCGGTTGCCCGCGTCTTCCTGGAGATGGATGATGTTCACGCGCACCTCCCGGCCCCTGACGCCCGAGGCCACAACCGGCATGCCCTTGACCGGCCGGTTGGCCACCCGCAGTTCACCCCCATTTGCCGCGAAGGCACGCAGCATCAGCTGGGTCGCCCCCTCGTCGCTGCCCCACACCTGAAACACGGACTGGTCGTCCGTCGGCGCATAAAACGTCACGTAGCCCTCGAACTGCCGGGCCCCTTGGCCATATTCGTTGAGCAGCCGGATTTCCGAGCGGTTCGCCCGGTGGTCATGCAGGATGAACGTCTCGACTTCGGTCGCCGCGTCGCTGGCGTAGCTCGAGGCCGGCCTGGGCCCTCCCACCGCCGCCTCCGACCGCCAATCGAAGGAACTCATGCCCTTCCGCTTCGACTTGTTCTCAAAATCCACCAGGTGAATATTCCTCTCGGGGTGATACTCGACCCAGCCTTCGCCCACTTGCG
>JAUPWC010000388.1 GCA_030916665.1 Verrucomicrobiota bacterium | reverse complement strand
GCACAATGGAGTGCTCCTGGAGGTTGTGGCCCTCGTCGGGGATGTAGGAGATGACCTCCGTGCCGTTCGTGAGGCGGACCTTGGCGACCTTGCGGATGGCCGAGTTCGGCTTCTTCGGCGTGCGGGTCATGACCTGCACACAAACGCCGCGGCCGAAGGGGTTTCCCTGCAGTGCCGGAGCCTTGGACTTCGCAACGACCTTGCGGCGTCCTTTTCTCACGAGTTGGTTGATGGTTGGCATGTGTTTAGATGAAAGGTTGGGAAAAGTGGAAAAGGCGCGGAACCTACCGGAGCAAAGGCCTCCGGCAAGAACTATTTCGCGCTTTGTGATAAACACGGTTTCGGTAGGGTTGATTCTGCCCGAAATCGCGGCGTCTCAGGTGCCGCACCAGTTTGGCTGGCTTGGCTGTAAGTGACGATAGGGAGGATTAGAAAAGCAGGCCGTCGGACGGCACTTCAAGAGTTAAATCAAAAAATCCCAAGAAAAGTTATTCACAGACGTCGCTACCGGCACGATCCCCCAACCTGCCTGTGCCGTTCCAGAATGAGCCTGACTGGGAATACGGCGATCCAACGAAGACCATGATATCCGTCTCAAAAAGAACGCCCGGCCCTGAGGGCCGGGCGAGAAGACACCCGGAGCAAAGCTCTACAGGCATCTTTTTGGCGGGAGGACTGACACAGTCATTCAGGATTAACCTAAAAACAAGGCTTTTTTGTGTTTGCCACCTCCACTGTTTCGTCAGCTCCAGGGTGAAATTCAGACAACAAAAAGCCGCGGTTTTCACCGCGGCTTGGACGCTATGCTCGTCGCTGGCGATTAGCTCGCCTCGGCGGTGACAGGCTTGGGCGCCTCGTCCATCGGAATCTCGCCACCGAGCGGGAGCGTGACCTTCAGCTTTTTGTAAGCCGGGAGTCCGGTGCCCGCAGGGATGAGGTGACCCATGATGACGTTTTCCTTGAAGCCCTTCAGACCATCGACCTTGCCGAGCGTCGAGGCGTCGGTAAGGACGCGGGTCGTCTCCTGGAAGGAGGCGGCCGAGATGAAGCTCTCCGTCTCGAGCGAAGCCTTGGTGATGCCAAGGAGGATCGGTTCCGCTTCAGCGGGCTTGCCGCCGGCAGCCTCAATGCGCTTGTTCTCGCGCAAGAAGGCCGTGCGGTCGATCTGCTCGCCCCAGAACCACTCGGTGTCACCCGGATCGGAGATGCGAACCTTGCGGAGCATCTGACGGATGATGACCTCGATGTGCTTGTCGTTGATCGACACGCCCTGAAGACGATAGACCTCCTGCACCTGCCCGATGAGGAACTCGAAGAGCGCGGTGGGCCCGAGAATCTCGAGGATCTCGTGCGGATCAGCGGAGCCTTCGGTGAGGTGCTGGCCCTTGTGGACGACGTCGCCGGCCTGCACGATGATGTGCTTGCCGTGCGGGATCAGATGTTCTTCCTCCGCACCGGATTCTTCCTGGCGGACGACGAGCTTGCGCTTGCCGCGGATGGAACCCTCGAACGAGACGACACCCTCGATGCGGGCCATCTCGGCGGCTTCCTTCGGGCGGCGGGCTTCGAAGAGCTCGGCCACGCGCGGGAGACCACCGGTGATGTCCTTGGTGACGGACGCCTGACGCGGGGTCTTGGCGAGCAGCGCACCGGGCTGGATGATATCACCCTCGGCGACGGCAACCTGCGCACCAGTCGGGATCGAATAGGCGGCCACGGGCTTGCCGTGGTCGTCGCGGACTTCGATCTGCGGGTTGAGGTCTTCCTTGTGCTCGATGACCACGGTCGCGATGCGGCCGGTGGACTCATCGAGTTCGCGCTTCACGGTCACACCCGGGATCATGTCCTTGAAGTGGAGTGTGCCGGCCTTCTCGGAGAGAACCGGGATGTTGTAGGGATCCCACTGGGCAATGGTCTGTCCCTTGGTGACTTTGTCGCCGTCGCCGACGGACAGGAACGTGCCGACCACGATCGGGTACGCCTCCAGCTCGCGATCATTGTCGTCGAGGATCTGGATGGAACCGGTCTTGTTGAGCACGATATTGAAGCCCTCGGCGGTCTGGACGAGACGGAGGCCGCGGTATTTGATGATACCAGTATTGCGGACCTTGATCTCGGGATTCTTTGAGCCGGCTGACGCAACGCCACCGATGTGGAAGGTGCGCATGGTGAGCTGAGTGCCGGGTTCGCCGATGGACTGCGCAGCGATGATGCCGACGGAATCACCCTGCTTGGCGACCTTGTTAGTCGCGGGGTTGATACCGTAAGACTTTGCGTCGATGCCGTGCTCGCTCGTGGAAGTGAGCGGCGAGAGCACCTTGACGCGCTCGATGCCGGAGTCGTCGATGCGCTTGGAGAGTTCCTCGGTGATGAGTTCGCCGGCACCGACAATGGCCTTGGTCGGGTTGAGCGGGTCCATGACGTCGTCCGCGGAGAAACGGCCGACAATACGCTCGGCCAGCGAGACGAGCATGGTCTCGCCTTCGAAGATGGCCTTCTTCCAGATGCCGTCACGGGTGCCGCAATCCTCCTCGGTGATGACCACATCCATGGCCACGTCGCAAAGCTTGCGAGTCATGTAACCGGCGTCGGCGGTCTTCAGCGCGGTGTCGGCGAGACCCTTGCGGGCGCCGTGCGTCGAGATGAAGTATTCGAGCACCGTGAGGCCCTCGCGGAATGAGGACAGGATGGGGCGTTCGATGATTTCGCCGGAGGGCTTGGCCATGAGGCCGCGGAGACCGCACAGCTGGCGGACCTGCTGCTTATTACCGCGGGCGCCGGAATCCATCATGATGTAAACCGGGTTCACCTCGGGCTTGCCATCGTTATTCTCCAGCTTGCCGAACACCGCCTTGGCGATGCGATCGGTGGCGCCGGTCCAGATGTCGATGACCTTGTTCTTACGTTCGCTCTCGGTGATAATACCCTTCTTGTATTGGGATTCGACCTCATCGACCTTCTTGCGGGCGTCTTGCACGATCTCCTTCTTGTTCTCGGGGATGATCATGTCGTCGATACCGATCGAGATACCGGCCTGGAAGGCAGTCTGGAAGCCCAGCTCTTTCAGCTTGTCGAGCGTCTCAACGGTCACGCGGTCACCCGCCACCTTGTAGGTGTTGAGGATGAGGTCGCCCAGCTTGCCCTTCGGCACCGGGAAGTTGATGAAGCCGAGACCGGCGGGCCAGATCTGGTTGAAAATCACGCGGCCCACGGTGGTGAGGAGATGCTTGCGCTCCTTGTTGCCGTAAACGGTGTCCTTGCCGAAGTCCGGGTTCGGAATGTGGATCCAATCGTGCACCTTGAGGGCGCCGTCGGCCTTGACGTATTGGACTTCCTGCAGGCCGGAGAGCAGCGGCACGCGGGTGCCCTTGGCGGGCTTGCTGCGCGGCTCGACGGACAGGTAGTAGGCGCCGAGGACGATGTCCTGCGAAGGCGTGAGGATCGGCTTGCCGGAGGAAGGCGAGAAGATGTTGTTCGTGGACATCATCAGGAGCTTGCACTCCAGAATGGCTTCCAGCGAAAGAGGCACATGCACGGCCATCTGATCGCCGTCGAAATCCGCGTTGTAGGCGGTGCAGACGAGCGGGTGGACGCGGATGGACGAACCCTCGATGAGCACGGGCTCGAACGCCTGGATCGAGAGACGGTGGAGGGTCGGCGCGCGGTTCAGCAGCACCGGGTGGCCCTTGGTGACTTCCTCGAGGATGTCCCACACTTCCGGGGACTTCTTCTCGATCATCTTGCGGGCACCGCGGACGGTGTGAACGAAGCCGAGCTCCTTGAGGCGGCGGATGATGAACGGCTCGAACAGCACGAGCGCCATCTTCTTCGGCAGACCACACTGGTTGAGCTTGAGCTCGGGACCGATGACGATGACGGAGCGGCCGGAGTAGTCGACGCGCTTGCCGAGCAAGTTCTGGCGGAAGCGGCCCTGCTTGCCCTTGAGCATGTCGGAGAGCGACTTCAAGGGGCGGTTGCCGGCGCCCGTGACCGGGCGGCCGTGGCGGCCGTTGTCGAAGAGGGCGTCGACCGCCTCCTGCAGCATGCGCT
>JAUPWC010000387.1 GCA_030916665.1 Verrucomicrobiota bacterium | reverse complement strand
TGTCGCCTTGGTCTCATCCAGCTACACCCTCTATGTCACCGGAGCCGTTCTGCGTCCCGGCAAAATTGTCTCCGAACGGCGCATATCCGCCTTCGATGCCATCATGGAAGCCGGCGGCTTTGACAAGGCGCGGGCCAATCTCAAGGCGGTCGTCGTCGTGCGTCAGGAAGAGGGCCAGACCAAGAGCTACACGCTCAACCTGGACCAGGTTCTCACCGGCGGCCAAAGCGCCCCTTTCTACCTGAAGCCCTTCGATACCGTTTACGTTCCGACCAAAATCAATTGGTTCTGAAAACCAGGGTCTTGAGCGGGTTGGATTGAACCCGGATTCCGCGGTTGCGGATGCAGCCCGCTGAGAGCCTATCCGAACATCGCCTTCACGTGTGTCGTAGGCCAGCGACCTTGGTCGCGCTCCGGGCAAAAAGGCAGCGCGTGCAAGCACGCTGCCCACACCAGGCAGGGTTATCCGGATAGGCTCTGCAGGAGCAGCGGGATTTTCCCGTGGGGTGGTGAATTGCGGTCCCCGCGCTCCCGCACAGGGCTCCCCGGCTTTTTTATCCCGGATTCCGCGATTGCCGGTGTGGCCCGCTGCGGGAGCAGCGGGATTTCTGTGTGCTGTCGCGAATTTCTGTCCCTGCGCTCCCTCGCTGGGCTACAAAACAGCAGACCAATATCGGAATCAGGGTTTAGTAAACCTGTAGCCACGTTTGAATCCCGCCCCGGCGGAATGAAAGCGTGGGTGCGTTCGCGAGCGTGAAGACCACAGCTCGCGACGGAGCGCGGGCTCCACCTTGCCGATCAGCGCCGTTCGCTGCGCCCGGCGTGGCTGAAATCGCCGCGCAGGCTGCTGCCGTCGCCGTTGAGCCGCGGGGCGTTGAGCGGGGCGTCAGCCGTCAGCAGGTTTGCGCGGGGCAGGACGGTGGTGTCGGTCACGGGGATGGAGGGATAGCCGCCGTAGTAACCCGGCATGTAGCCGGTGAAACCGTCGCCCTTGAACCGCGAATACGAGAAGCCGATGCTGATGCCCGTGACCGGGTCGTGATAGCTGACCCAGCCCGAGGTGCCGTAAAAGCTGCCGCTGCTGCTGCTGCCGACCGTCAGGCTCACGCCGCCATGCACGCGCAGGCGGCCTTCCTCGCTGAGCACCTCGCTGTCCTTGAGGCGGGGACGCGGCTTGGGCGCGGGGCGGGACAACTCCTCGGCCGCCAGCGTGACGAGCTGCTCGGTCTGCGCGGCACTCAGGGTCGGACGTTCCGCCGGCTGGCTCGCCGTGGTCGCGGGGGTCGTCTCATCGGCGTGGAGGCCGATGAGCAGCCAGCCCGACAAAAACCAGACCGGGCGAAGAAGACGGAGGGAGGCCATGGGGTGCTGTGACCCTTGGGCCGGACGGCGGTTCCGGCAACACTTTCGAGCGGCGATCTGAGGTTTAACCACCAATAGGATTCGCCAAGGGCGAATCTACGGGATCCGGCTTCGACGGATCGTCTCCGCCAGTGGGTTTCGGGGGCCGGCTAATCGCCGGCTTTTCTTACGGGTGTAGCCGCGCATGAGTCCCGCGTCCGCGGGACGAAAGCGTGGTCCGATGGCGACCACATTGTCACTGTGCTCCAACGCGGCTACTGAATGATTTCAAACGCTCTGCGGGCGTCATGGGGTAGGGGCCGATCTCCGAGCGGCCCGGCAAGGCACCCGAATCCACCGGCCCTCGCTTCGGTTTGGGTCGAACTGGAGCCGGGGCGCCCTCGCCCCGGTGCTTGGGCTTCCGTTGGTTTTCCGCATTCGGACGAAGGTTGACCCGCCGCGGCCGGGCCGGCCTGCTGGCGGCATGGCGAGACGAGTCGTGATGAACCAGACCCCGCGGTGCGAGCGGTGCCGGTTTGTGCCCCGCTGGTGCATCTGTGCGGCGCACGCCAGCATCGCGTGTCCGTTGCAGGCGGATGTGCTCATCCACGAGCGCGAGTTCTGGCGGCCCACTAGCACCGGGCGGCTGGTGAACCGGGTGATGGCCGGTTCGCGCTCGCACCGCTATGTGCCGGAGACCCCGCCCGAAAGCGCGACGGT
The DNA here is from genome assembly GCA_030916665.1 of Verrucomicrobiota bacterium. Classification (GTDB taxonomy): domain Bacteria; phylum Verrucomicrobiota; class Verrucomicrobiia; order Opitutales; family Opitutaceae; genus Lacunisphaera. The sequence continues at coordinate 5,335 of JAUPWC010000387.1, read as the reverse complement.
CGCGCACCCGGAGCGCGAGCTGTGGATTCTGCATCCGCGCGGCGAGGCCGTGCCGGCCAACACCGATCCGGCGGGCGTGCAGATCCTGCTGCTCGACGGCAGCTGGAGCGAGGCGGCGCGCATGGCGACGCATGTGGCCGGGTGGGGGAGGCTGGTCTGTTTGCCCGATCAGGGCGCGAGCCGCAGCAGCCTGCGCCGCCAGGAACAGACCGGCAAATACGCCACCGCCGAGTCGCTCTTGATCCTGCTCGCCGCCCTCGGTCTCACCGAAGCCGAGCGCCAGCTGCGGCTCCAGTTCGAGCTCCACGTCTATGCCGGCCTGCGCACGCGCGGCGCCTTGGTGCAGGCGGAGGAGTTTCTCGCCAGCTCGCCGATTCGTGAAGCCTTTCCCGATCTGCTCGCAGAGCTGCACCGACGACGTCCGCTTCTTTGAGCAAAAGTGAGACCAGAAAAAAGCGCTGTTGCGCTTTCGCGGCCTATCAATGCCTCGCCTTTCAAAGCCCTCGCGAAAAAAGGCGCCGCCGTATTTGGATATCGCGGTTCGAGTAGGACTCGCGGGCTTGGGACTTCTACTCGGTTTGAAGACCGCCTATGATATTGATCGCGGCTGGCTGTATGGTCATCGACATCTCGGCGGTTTTGATCGCCACGCAGACCCGGTTCTATTCTGGCTTTCGATTGCTGCATGGGCTGGGACTTCATTTGGTATGTTGTTTTTGGCTTTTCGTGGGTTTCGGAAAAAGTAACGGGCAGTCCCATTGCGGCGCCGTGTGCGCCAAAAGCAGACAGGATTCGGAGACTCCGCGCTACAATCGAGCCACGGAAACGCCGGTTCTTTGGCGGCTAAGCATCTAATGCTTGTTCGCGGCGAGGCTGTGTCATAACACTGGGGCTCTCGTTTTCTCACCAGCCCACTCCGCCGCATGTCCGCCGCTCCAGCACCGTCTTCCACGCCCAACCCGACTGTTCCTGCCCATGAGCGCGAGGCCGACTGGCTGAAGAACATCTACCGGCCGAACGAGGCCAACCTCACCGTGCGCGCGGTGGTCGTCGGCATGCTCATCGGTGCGACGATGTGCCTCTCCAACATCTACGTCTTCTTCAAGACGGGCTGGAGCCTCGGCGTGACGCTCACGGCGTGCATCCTGGCCTTCGGGTCGTTTCAGTTTTTGCAGGCGCTGCGGATCGTGAAAAAGCCCCTCGGCGTGCTCGAGAACAACGCCCTGACCACGGTCGCCTCGGGCGCGGGCTTCATGACCGGCGGCGGCAACATGGCGGCGTTCGGCGCGCTGTTCATGATCACGACGGTGCGGCCCGATTCGTCGCTGATGATCGTGTGGTTCGCTGTCATCGCGGCGCTCGGCGTGTTTGCCGCCATCCCGATCAAGCGCCAGCTCATCAATCACGAGGGCCTCGCCTTCCCGACGGGCACGGCTACGGCGGAGACGATCCGCTCGATCCACGACGCGGCGTCCGGCGGCGGTTCGGGCAAGGCCGCGTGGCTCGCCGGTTCCGCGGGCGTCGCGGCGGTGCTGACGTGGCTGCGCGACGCGTGGCACTGGATTCCCGGAACCTTCGGGCTGCCGGTGAGCCTGGCCGGGCACACGCTCGCGCAGTGGACGCTTTCGCTGAAGGCCGAGGTCGTGCTGCTCGGTGGCGGCGCACTCATGAGTTTTCGCACCGGCTGGTCGCTGTTGCTCGGCGGCATCCTGACCTACGCGGTGCTGGCTCCGGCGCTCGTGGCGCAGGGCATTGTGACCACCGTCAGCTACAAGGCCATTGTCGCGTGGACGCTCTGGCCCGGCGCGGCGATCCTCGTGGCGTCCGGCCTCACGTCGTTCGCGCTGGATTACAAGAGCATCGCCCGGTCGTTCTCGGGCTTGGGCCGGATCTTCGGCGGCAAAAAAGCGCAGACCACCGAGACCGGCATCGAGGCGGTCGAGTGTCCGGAGTGGTGGTTCCCCGTCGGCTTCGTGGTGCTCGCGCCGGTGGTCACCGTGCTGATGGTGTGGCTGTTTCAGATCCCGTTCTGGGCCGGATTGGTCGCCGTGCCGCTGGCGGTCGTGATGGGGTTCGTGGCCTCGCGCGTGACCGGCGAGACCGATGTCACCCCGACCAAGGCGCTCGGTCCGGTCACGCAGATGATCTACGGCATCATCACCCCGGGCAACGTGGCGGGAAACATCATGTCGGCCAATGTCACGGGCGGCGTCGGCCTGCATGCGGCGGACCTGCTCACCACGCTCAAAACCGGCTGGCTGCTCGGTGCCAAGCCGCGGCACCAGCTCTACGCGCAGCTCTTCGGCGTCGTGGCCGGGGCGGCGATCGTGGTGCCGGCGTTCAACATCATTTTGCCCGATCCCAGCGTGCTCGGCGGCGAAGCCTGGCCTGCGCCGTCTTGCGTCGTGTGGGCCGGCGTCTCGCAGGCGTTCTCGGGCGGCATCGCCGCGCTGCATCCGTCTTCCAAGGCCGCCATCGTGGTCGGGCTCATTCTCGGCGTGGCGCTTTCGCTGTTTGAGAAGTTCGCCCCGCGCAAACTCCGGCCGGTGCTGCCGTCGGCCTCGGGCCTCGGCATCGCCATGGTGATCCCGGGCAGCAACTGCATCGCGATGTTCCTCGGCGCAGCCGTGGCGGAGTGGATCCGCCGCAAGTGGCCGGTGCTCGCGGACCAGACCGTCGTGCCCGTGGCCTCGGGCCTCATCGCCGGCGAGAGCCTCATGGGCATCCTGATCGCGTTCCTGATCGTGTCCGGGGTGATCGCGGGTTGAGGCGGAGCGGGACGGGAAGTAGCTGCGCTTGAATCCCGGCTTGGCGGGATGAAAGCGTGGCCCGGGAACGACCACGCTGTCGCTTTGCTCCAGCGCGGCTACTCGGCTCCGGCCGTGTCCGGTGTTTTGGGGACTTGAGCGAAACCGCCGGAGCTGGCATGCTGCCCTTGCCCCATGAAACTTAAAACCCTTGCTGTCCTGTCGGTGCTGCTGGTCGGTGGTGTCTGTGCTCCGGCCGCGCCTTATGAGCCCCGCTGGGAATCCCTCGACCGCCGGCCGACGCCGGCGTGGTTCAACGACGCGAAATTCGGCATCTTCATCCATTGGGGCGTGTATTCGGTGCCGGCGTGGGCGCCGGTGGGGCAGTATGCCGAGTGGTATTGGCAGTGCGTGCTGAGCAAGGACCCGAAGAAGGCGGCGTGGCGGCCCTACCATGAGGCGACTTTTGGCGCGGGTTTCGATTACCGGGACTTTGCGCCGCAGTTCCGGGCGGAGCTGTTCAAGCCCGAGCAGTGGGCGGACGTCTTCGCCCGCTCCGGGGCGAAATACGTCGTGCTCACCTCGAAGCACCACGACGGCTTCGCCCTCTGGCCGAGCGCCGACGCGAGCCGCACCTGGGGCCGCCCGTGGAACGCCGTCGAGACCGGTCCGAAGCGCGACCTGCTCGGCGATCTCGCCGACGCGACCCGCGCGCGCGGCCTGACCTTTGGCATCTATTTCTCCTACTACGAGTGGTTCAACCCGCTCTGGCTGTCCGACCGGCGCCGCTTCGTGGACGAGCACATGATCCCGCAGTTCAAGGACGTCGTCACCCGCTACCGGCCCTCGCTCATTTTCAACGACGGCGAGTGGGACCTGCCCTCCGCCGAGTGGCGCAGCGAGGAGCTGCTCGCGTGGCTGTTCAACGAGTCCCCCGTGCGCGACGAGGTCGTGGTCAATGACCGCTGGGGCAAGGAGACGCGCCATAAGCACGGCGGCTACTGGACCACCGAATACGCCGCCGGCCTCGCCGACGGCTCGCACCCGTGGGAGGAGAGCCGCGGCATGGGCCACTCCTACGGACTCAACCGCGCCGAGCGCGCGGAGGACTACCGCAGCGCGCGCGAGCTGATTCTCCTGCTGGCTGACACCGTGAGCCGCGGCGGCAACCTGCTGCTCGACATCGGACCCGCAGCCGACGGTACCATCCCGCCGCTCATGGAGCAGCGCCTGCTGGAGATCGGCGACTGGCTGCGGGTGAACGGCGAGGCCATCCACGGCACCCGCCCCGCCGCACGCGCCGCCCAGTGGACGGAGGGCAAACGCCCCGACCAGGCCTACGGCGACTACCAGGTGCGCTACGAACTGCTCGAACAGGTCGGCCAGCAGCCGCGCGACGGCCGGGCGGTGAAGCAGGTTTTCTACACCCGGAAACCCGACGCGCTCTACGCGATCACCACCGGCTGGCCGGGCCGGACGCTCACGTTGCACGACGTGGACCTGCCCGTCGATGCGAGCGTGACGATGCTCGGCGTGCCCGGTGAACTGAAAGTTGAGCGTCGCAACGGAGCGCTGGTCGTCATGCTGCCAGACCTCGGCCCCGACGGGGTGCCGAGCCGATACGCGCATGTGCTCAAGCTCCCGGGGGCGACGGTGAAGCCGTAGCCGGATCCATTCAGACGAAATTGTGGGAGCGAGCTTGCTCGCCACAGATTCCGCTCGGAGTCGCGAGCAAGCTCGCTCCCACATCGCAACCATTGATAGGTGGAGCCCGCGCTCCGCGCGGGCTGTTCGATGCTCGCTCGGAAAACCTGCGCGGAGCGCAGGTTCCATCTCAATCCGACTGAATCGTTCCGGCTTAGGTTTTGGCTGCTGGTGCCCCCGGCACCACGGCTAAACGCAGTCGCTACACGATGGCCCCTTGGCCGCGGTTCACTCCATTCCGCTGAAGCACTTCAGCGGCTCTTGTCCGAAGCGCGCAGTCGGTTCAACGCGGCAAGGTTTTCCAGCAGGGTCTCGTGCTGGATATCCTCGGCCCAGCCGTAGGCGGTGAGGACGGCGTGGTTGAGTCCGGCAGAGTTGCCGCCGCGGATGGCACGGGCGATGGCGTGGCGGTGTTCCTCCTGCGGCTTCGTCAGCGCGCTGAGCGGCGTGGCGGGCGGCCAGGGGAACGGAAACGATTCCACGGCGAACACGGGCTGCCGGCGGTGTTGTTCCCACCAAAACGCGAACGCCGGAGAGGAAAGCACGCCATGCGTGAAATCGTCGTCGCGGGCGACGACCAGCAGCGAGGCGTCGGGCAGGAGTTCCTCCTCGATCCAGCGCCAGTCGGGCGTGTCGGCGTCGCTGGGCAGGGCGAGCCAGCGCGAGACGCGGGCGAGCGCGCGGCGAAGGGCGGGATTGGCGTGGGGATTCTGCCAGGCTCCGCCGCGCTTTTTCAGCAGGGCAAGGGGCTGCTCGTAAAGCGCGGCTTCCTGGGCGGTGAAGTGCTCCGGAAAATCGAGCTGGCAGGACTCGACCGGCTCGCCGTCCACGACGGCCAGACGGCCGCGCAGCACGTCGATGTTGGGCCGGCCGCAGGCATTTTC
>JAUPWC010000386.1 GCA_030916665.1 Verrucomicrobiota bacterium | reverse complement strand
GTTAATCGCTTTGGTAAATCTTCCTCGCCGTCGCCGCGACGGCAAATTTTCATGTCTCATACCGAAGTCACCATCCTGCGCGAACTCCTGGTCAGCGATACCGGCTTTGTCTCCGGCAACAAGCTCGCCAAGCAGCTCGGCCTATCTCGCGTCGCCGTGTGGATGCAGCTGCAGAAGCTCACGAAGCAGGGCTTCGCCTTCGAGGCCGCGCGCAGCCGCGGTTACCGGCTCCTGCAATCGCCGCCGCAGCTCCACCACGCCCTGATTCAGGCGCATCTGACCGGCCGCGCCAAGGCCCCCGCCCTCGTCACGCTCGACCGCGTGGACAGCACCAACAGCGAAGCCAGCCGCCATCTTGCCTCCGGCAGCCGCACCCCGCTCGTCATCCTCGCCCGCGAGCAAACCCAGGGCCGCGGCCGCCGCGGCCGCGTCTGGCACAGCCCGCCCGCCGGCAATCTCTACGCCACCTTTGTTTTCCGCCCGAAGCTCGAACCGGCCCGGCTTCAGGATTTCACCCTCTGGATGGGCCTGAACGTCTGCGAACTCGTCGCCAATTTCTGTTCCATCGCCCCGGGCCTGAAGTGGCCCAACGATGTGTTCATCCAGGGCCGCAAGGCCGGCGGCATGCTCACCGAGGCCCGCATCGACGCCGACGAGGTCCACGATCTCGTCTTCGGTCTGGGCCTCAACCTCAACGGCCGCTCCGCCGACCTGCCCAAGGAGCTCCAGAAATCCGCGATCTCCCTCGGCGAAGCGGCCGGCGCTCCCCTGGACGTCAACCGTTTCGCCGCCGCGCTCATCGGCCGCGTGCTCACCGCCTGCAACCGCTTTTTCGAGGGCGACTACCGCGACAAGTTCGCCGAGCTCTGGCCGCGCTTCGACGTGCTGCGCGGCCAGCCGGTCAGCGTGACCCAGGGCGACCGCACCATCACCGGCACCGCCACCGGGATTGACGACGAGGGCTCGCTGATCGTGAAGACTTCCGCCGGTCGCTTGGAGCGTTTCCGCGCCGGCGAGGTCACACTCAGCCGGGATGCCGTTCCCGCCGCCTGATACGGGGCTTGCGGGGCACACGGATTCCCCGTCTAACTCCCTTCGCATCCGCGGCATGGCCGACATCCCCGACATCACCATCGAGGTTTCCAACCTCGTCAAAACCTACGGTTCGCTGACCGCCGTCAACCACCTCAGCTTCACCGTAAAACGTGGGGAGATCGTCGGCCTGCTCGGCCCCAACGGCGCGGGCAAGAGCACGACCATGCGCATCCTCACCGGCTTCCTGCCCGCCACCTCCGGCTCGGTGCGCATCTGCGGCCTGCCCGTGGCCAGTCACCCCGAGGCCACCAAACGCCACGTCGGCTACATGCCGGAGAACAATCCCCTGCCCGACGACATGCGGGTCTCGGAATACCTCTGGTTCCGCGGACGTCTCAAGGAGATGCCCCGGGCCAAACTCCGCTCCCGCATCGACGAGGTGCTCGAACTCTGCGACCTCAAGCGCAACCGCCACCGCATCCTCGGCCGCCTGTCCAAGGGCAACAAGCAGCGCGTCGGCATCGCCGAGGCCATCCTCGCCGAGCCCGCCGTCATCATCATGGACGAACCGACCATCGGCCTCGATCCGCACCAGATCATCATCGTCCGCAACCTCATCGCCAGTCTCCGCGGCCGCATGAGCGTGATCATCTCCAGCCACATCCTGCCCGAGATCGAGGAAACCTGCGACCGCGTGCTCATCATCAACGGCGGGCGCATCGTCGCGCAGGGCTCCCCCGCCGATCTGCGCCAGGAAATTTTCGGCCACACCACCTACCGCCTCGAGCTGGCCGGCGACACCTCCAACCTCGGCGCCGATCTTCTCGCCATCGACCCGACCATGAAGGTCTCCAATCTGACCGAGCCCGGCCCCGACGGCTTCCTCGCCGCCACCCTCATGACCGAGGCCACCTCCGACCTCGGCGAAAAACTCCTGCTCAACCTGCCCCAACGCGGCTACCGCATCCGCTCTCTCGGCCACATCCAGCCCTCGTTGGAAGACGTGTTCCTCGCCGCCACCCGCCGCAGCTGGGACGCCCGGCTCCCCGACAAGAAACCCGAAACCCAAGGCGACAGCCGCGCCCCGCTGCCAAAAGTATAGACCACAGACCACGGACCATCGACCGGAAACCATGCATACTAGGAGCCCAGACCCATCGTTGAGATCCGACTTTCGCGCGTTGGCCCGGCGGATCGCCGGTCCGTGGTCCTTGGTCTGTAGTCCGTAGTCTTTTTCCATGCGCCACTATTTCACCATCCTCGCCCACGAGGTCCGCACGCTCCTCTACAATCCCGGCACCTACATCGCCTCGGTGCTCTTCCTGCTGGTCATGGGCTTCGTCTTCACCGGCATCCTTGATGACTACAGCCGTGCTCCGCAGGAAACCGCGCCCGCCGTCCGCTTTTTCCAAGTCTTCTGGATTCCTGTCCTGTTCATGGTGCCGCTGCTCACGATGAAATCCTTCGCCGAGGAGCGGCGCATGGGAACCCTTGAGACCCTGCTCACCACTCCCGTGAGCACCGCCGAGGTCGTGTTCGGCAAGTTCTCCGCCGCCTACCTCTTCTACGTCGTGCTCTGGGGGGCCACGCTTGGCTTCCACTACATCCTCCAGGTCTATGCCCGCGACGTTCGCTACCTCGACTCGGGGCCGCTGATCGGCGGCTACCTTTTCATCGCGGTGAGCGGCCTGCTTTTTGTCGCCGTCGGCATCCTCGCCAGCGCCCTCACGCGCAGCCAGGCGGTCGCCGGCATCCTCAGCTTCACCTTCCTGCTCGGGCTCATCGGCGGGCTCAGCTACATCAGCGAGCTCGGCACGTTGCGGCAGGAAATCCTCTCGCCCGTCCGCACCGCCCTCGAAGGCCTGCGCATCCCGGGACATGTGGACGACTTCACCCATGGCATCGTGGACACCCGCCAGGTGTTCTTTTACCTGACCGGCTGCATCCTGGCCCTGATCTTCAGCATCCTCGGCGTCGAGGCGAAGATCCTGAACAGCTGACCGCTGCGCCCTGCCACCCATGAATTCAAACCTGGCCACCAAACGCAGCGGTCATCCTGATCCCGCCTTCGCGGGAGAAGGATCCAGTCGATAAAACCATGGCCAACTACGACAGCTTCCGCGCCGCCCGGCTGATCCGGTTCGTCAACCTGATCCTCCAGGCCGTGCTGTTCCTGGCGCTCTTCGTCGGGCTCAACTACGTCGCACTGAACCACACCTGGCGCTTCGACCTGACCGAAAGCCGCCGCCACTCCCTCTCCGCCGAAACCCGCGCCTACCTCGCCGAACTCGAGCGCGATGTGCAGATCTACGTGACCATCCCCGCCGACGGCGCGGACGAGGAGCTCGAGCAGGCCCGCCGCGACATCTCCGCGCTCCTGCGCGAATACACCTACCACGCCGGCACCAAAGCAAAAGGCCGCATCAGCGTGCGCCACCTGGACATCTACCAGGACCGTCGCGATGCCGAGCAACTAGGCCTCGACCTGCCCAACCAGGTCGTGCTCGTGACCGACCGTCACCGCCGGATCCTCACGCTGGGGGATTTCTACACGACCCGCGACCTGCAGCGCGAAGGCTTCCATGGCGAGTCGGCGCTCACCGCCGCGATCCTCGACGTGACCCGGGCCGAAAAGCAAAAAATCTATTTTCTCGCCGGCCACGACGAAATGCGGCCCGAGGACGTGGATCGCCGCCGGGGTCTCTCCCAGCTCCGCGACGAGCTCCGCCGCCGCAACTACGAGGTGGCCAGCCTCGACCTGACCGTCTCGCGGCAGATCCCCGACGACGCCGCCCTCGTGGTCGTGGCCTCGCCGCAGAAAGCCATCCGCCCCTTCGAGGAACTGTTGCTGCGCGACTACCTCACCACCCGCGCCGGACGCCTGATACTGATGCTCGATCCCGGCGTCGCCCACGGTTTCGAGAACCTCGCCCTCGACTGGGGTGTCATCATCTACGACAACGTCATCTACGACCTCGATCCACGGAGCCTGACCGAGACCAATTCCCTGCGCCTGTGGCGCTTCCTGCCCGATGCGGACAGCGGCATCACGAACAATTTTGTCAACGGCAGCGGCCTGTCGCTGATCGTCGGCATGGCCCGGGTGGTCAGCGACGACCCCGGCCGCTCGGACGACGAGGGTCTGCGCGTCAAGAAGCTCATCGCGACCAGCAAGGAGGCTTGGGGTGAAAGCAGCTATCTGCTCCGCAACGTCCTCCCTTCCTACACTCCCGGCCAGGATCTGAAAGGTGAACTGGGCGTGATGGTCATCTCGGAGCGCGACAAACCCGATAACCTTCCCCTCAGCGTCCGCGGCGGCCGTCTGGCCGTGCTCGGCACCGCCGATCTCGTGACCAACGACCGCATCATCACCGTCGGCAATCTCAACCTTTTCCTGGCGACGACCGAATGGATGATCGACCGCGACAACCGCCTCAACATCCCCGTCCGTCCCATCCAGCGTTTCCAGCTCGCCCTGAGCGCCGAGGAACTCATGCGCCTCCGTTTCGGTCTCCTGCTCGGACTGCCCGGCCTCGTCGCCATCATCGGCCTCATCGTTTACTGGACCCGCCGGAATTAAAAACGACCCCATGACTACCAGACCACCGACAACCGACCTCGATCTCTGCTGCCGACCCTTCTGTCGCCGGCCTGTGGTCAGTAGTCCGTAGTCGGTGGTCTCTTGTCCTCCCCGCCATGCGCTCCAAAGTCACTGTTGTCCTGCTTTTCCTGAACGTCGTCGTCTTCAGCTACATCTATTATTTCATGGTGGTGCGGGACCCGGGCACCCTTTCGGACCGGCGCCGCGTGCTGCCGGCCGAGATCGCCAGCCTCGAATCGTTCACCCGCACCACGGCCGCCGGGGAAACGGTGAAGCTGGAGAAACGTCCCAACGCCGGCGGCTGGTGGCTGGTCGCGCCGTATGAGTGGCCGGCCAACCCCAACGCCGTTTCCCGCATCCACAACGAGCTCCAGTTCCTCGAACACGATACCAGCTTCACCCTCGCCGACCTCGCCAAGGGCGGCCAGACGCTCGCCGATTACGGGCTCGAGAAGCCGGCGCTCACCCTTGATCTCTCCGTCCCGGGCAAAACCGCGCCGGACAAAAGAACGCTGAAACTGCTCGTCGGCGACGACACCCGCACGGGCAACCGGCTCTACATTTTCTCGCCCGACACCCAGCGCGTCCACGTCGTGAGCCGCAGCCTCGCCGAGAGCGTGGGTCTCCCCCTCAGCGATCTGCGCACGGATTCCGTCTTCACGATCCCGGTCTTCGAGGTCCGTTCGCTCAACATCCAGACCGGCTCCGCCACCAGCCTCGCCCTCCAGGGTGGCGCCCCCGCGAACCTCAAGATCCGCCTGCGCCGCGACCAGTCCGGCCGCTGGGGTTTCGAGACCCCTATCCTGGCCCGTGCCGACAAGGCCGGCGTCGAGGCCACCATCACCAGCCTCAACAGCCTCACCGCCCGGTCCTTTCCGGAACAGACCGGCGCCGACCGCACGGGCCTCGACGCGCCCGCCCTGAGCGTGACCTTCGAGGGCAACGCGCGTCGCGAAACCCTCCTGCTGGGCGCCGCCGCCGCCGAGGGCGAATCCTACGCGCGCTTCGAGGACAAGGCCGTTGTCTTCACCGTTGCCGTGCCCGAGCCCCTGCTGGAGGTGCTGCGCTCGGCGCAGGAAGAACTGCGCGACCGCCATGTCCTCGACTTCCGCGAGGATACCGTCACCGCGCTCACCCTTTCCACCCCCGGCCAACCCGAGCTGTCCCTGCAACGGCTCGAAGCCGTCGGCAACAACGGAGCCCAGTGGCAGGCGGTGGTCCGCTCCGACGGCCAGGCCCCTCTCACCGCGCCCGCCGATTCCGAGATCGTCGCCAACCTGCTCGGGAAGCTCGCGCGGCTCAGCGCCACTAAGTTCCTCAGCGACGCCCCCTCCGCCGCCGACGTCGAAAACTACGGTTTCAACCGCCCCCAGCGCGCCATCACTCTCGGCCTCAACACCGGCGGCGGGCTCAGCGGCAAGGAGCCCACGACCGTGCTCCTTCAGATCGGTGTTTCCCCCGACCGCCCCGGCCTCGCCTTCGCCCGGCTCAACAGCCCGCCCTTCGTCTATGAGATCATGCCCGACATTCTCGACGACACGCCGGTCGCGCCCCTCCACTTCCGCGTCCGCCAGCTGCGCCGTCTGCCGGAAGGCGCCCAGCTCACCGGCCTGAGTCTCGTGGACCTCGCCACCGGCACGGCGATCTACAGCCAGAAACTTAAGGAAGGCGACAAGTCCTGGGATGCCGCCCTCGGCGTCGAACCGGAACCCCTGCGCAAGGCTCTGCGCGGAATCATCGACGAACTCGGCAGCCTGCGCGCGCGCGACTTCACCGCGGAATCGTTCACCTCCGACCAGGCGATCACGCCCGAGGGCAGCCGCCCGTGGCGCTACCGGCTGGACTACACGCTGAGCTTCGCCGGCGCACCCGAGACTCCGGCCAGCCTCTTTCTCACCGAGCGGCTCGGCGGCAGCACGCTCGTGGCCGGCACGGCTGATTTCGGCGGCGTGACGTTCACGGTCACCCAGTCCCTGCTCGACGCGATCTTCACGCTTACCTACCGCGAAAAACACGACCCTGGTCCGCAGGCGACGCCCGCTCCCGCACCTGAAGCGACCGCACCCGAAGCCAAGCCCGCCACGACCAACCCCTGAACCGGCGGCGTCCGCCCGTCATGTCCACCGCGACCAAGCACTCCTGGTTCAAGTCGGGCCTGCGTTTCTGCGGTTCGTGCAGCGTCACGCTCGCGTGCTGGGCGCTCTGGATTCTGCTCGGCGTCCTGCTCGCCGCGCTGCTCTACATCGCCGTGGCGAAGGAACTGCCCGTGCCCGGCTATGTGCTCCGGCGCATCGAAGGCGAGATGGCGCGCTCCGGCCTGATCCTGCACTTCGGCCGGGCGCGGTTCGACCCCACCGGCAAGCTTCTCCTCCAGGATGTGCGGCTGCGCGCCACGCAGTTCGAGGACCCGCTGCTCACCTGCCGCCTGCTCTACGTGCGCCACGACCCCTGGGCCCTGCTCGCCGGACGGACCTTTCCCGAGGAAATCCAGATCGAGGGCGCCGCTCTGCATCTGCCGGCCATGCTGTCGCCCAGCGGCACCGCCGAACCCGTGGTGCGGGATCTGGCGGCGACGCTCCGCTACCGCGACCGGCTCTGGCGCGTCGAACAGTTCGCCGGCCGCTTCGGCCGGCTTACGCTCTCCGTGCAGGGCGAGTTCACGCCGCCGCGGGCCGGGCCGGAACAGCCCGACCTGCAGAAGCTCACCGCGCGTTTTCTCCAGACCGCCCGCCAGCTGGCGCCGTTCGCCGCCCGGCTCGAGGCGTTTGACGAACCCAACCTCGCGGTCCGGCTGGAAACCGATCACAGCGGTCGCAACCGGGCCACCCTGCTGCTGGCCGCAGCCGGTGCGCGCCAGCCGTGGGACCAGCCGCTCGTGCTCGGCCCCTTTGCCGCCGCCACCACCTTCGTGCTCGGCCGCACCCAGGAACAGGGCGTGCTGGTGCAGGCCGCGGTCCGCCAGCTGGAGGCCCAAGCCGGGGTGCGGGCCGAGTCCGTGCGGCTCCAGCTCCGGGCCACGGTGGCCCCCGTCAGTCTCACCGCGCGTGCCGGCGAACTCCGGCTCGCCGCCGGCCGGCTGGCATTCAAGGACGGTGCCATCGACGGTCCCATGCTGCGCGCCACGCTCGATTCCTGGCCGCGGGTCCAGGCCGAACTTTCGGCCCGCGTGGAGGGCGAAACCTTCGCCGCCGAGGTCGAGGCCGCGCTGAATGAAAAATCCGCGCGCATCCGCGCCGCGGGCCGCGCGCATCACGATCTCATCACCCGCACCCTCGCCAGACACACGCCGCGGGCCGAGCCTTACTTCCGCTTCGGCGATCCGGTGGAGTTCGACGCCGAGGCCTGGCTGGCCCCGGGCTGGCGCCTTGACCGCGTGACCGCCTGGGCCGGGACCGGCCGGCTGGATTCCCGCGGCGTGCCCATCTCGTCGGCGCGCGGCCGTATCCAGATTGTCGGCCGGAGCTTCCTCGCCGACGAAGCACGGGTCTCGCTCGGCGGCAACCTGGCGCGCGGGTCCTACTGGATGGACTTCGGCACGACCGATTATCGCATGCTGCTCCACGGCCACCTCCATCCTGTCGCCATCCAGGGTTGGTTCCGCGGCGACTGGTGGCCGGCGTTCTGGAACCGCTGGTTCGCCTTCCCCGCTGACGCTCCGCCTTCGGGCGAAGTCGACATCCAAGGCCGCTGGAAGACCCCCGCGTTGAGCAACAATTTCGTCCGTGCCCGCACCGACCGCGCCGCCATCTGGGGCGGCGACTTTGAAAGCGCCGACGCCACGCTCTTCATCCGGCCCGGCTTCGTCCACGGCCTCGCGCTGCACGGCACGCGGGCCGCCGGGCGGGAGAACGTGCGCGGCACCTTCAAGCGTTTCGGCGTGCCCGACAGCCGGGCCACCGACCGCTTCGAGTTCGACTTCACGACCGACGCCGACCCGGCCGTGCTCGGCCGCATGCTTGAGGGCCGGGCGGACGACGTGCTCGCCTCGCTGAAGTTCACCGCCAGTCCGCAGATCCACGCTTGGGGCGAATTGGCGGGCGGTGAGGCCGGTCTCGTGCCCGCCTACCGCTTCGCGGCAAACATGCCCGTGGCGTTCACTTATTACGGCTTCCCGCTCGAAAGCGCCGAGGTCGCGGGCACCGTCGCCGGCCGTGAGGTGAAACTGGAGAAGATCGTCTTTGCTGCGGCCGGCGGCAGCGGTGAAGGCAAGGCCACGCTCTCCGGCCTGCCTGGCGGGCGGCAGCTCGGCTTCGACCTCTACCTCAACCGGGCCCGGCTCGGCGCAACTGTCCATGCCGTCCAGCAATATGACGCCGCGCGCACGGGCACACCGGTGCCGGCCGGACCCGACAGCCAGTTTGTGCGCCCGGCTGCCAGCAGTCTCCTCGATATTTCCCTCACGGCGTTGGGCGACCCTGCGGATCTTGCCAGCTTCAAGGGCTCCGGCCGCGCCTCGCTGACCGGAGGGCAACTGGGCGAAGTTCACCTCTTCGGGCTGCTCTCGCAGGTGCTGAGCGGGCTCACCCTCAGTTTTTCCTCGCTCAAGTTCGACACCGCCTTCACCAGCATGGACCTCGACCGCGGGGAACTCTCCTTCCCCGACCTGAAGGTCACGGGACCCAGCGCCACGATCGACGCACGGGGCCGCTACGCCTTCGCCACCAACTCGCTGGACTTCACCGCCAAGTTCAAGCCCTACGAACAGCCGGGCAGCCTGCTGGCCGTGGCCGTGAGCCTCGTCATGAATCCGCTCACCAGCATGCTGGAACTGAAGCTCAACGGTCCGCTGGGCAACCCCAAGTGGTCGTATGTGGTCGCCCCCGGGTCAAAGCCGGCGGCCCCGGTCTCCACCGAGCCGCCCCCGGTCATTTCGCCCGGACCGGACCGGTCGCAACCCGAGCCAGTCCGGTGATCGCGGATTTCGGCAGCGGCCCGGCCCTTCCCGGCCCAGCTCGGAAGCGCGGAGACCGGTAATCGCGACTGCGCGGGAAAGTCCCGCTGCTCCCGGAGCAGACTGCGCGGACAATCCACGATTCAGGGGTAATGCGTTGCCATGAGACCGGGCCCCGTTTCCAATTTGAGCGTCACCCCATGTCGCCCTCCGAGAGCCGCATCCAGCCTTCCGCCGCCCGGTTGCTACATCTCCTGCCCTTCGCCCTGCTGGCGATTTGCGCACTGGCCGTGCTCGTCGGCTGGTGGACGGGACGGGCCACATGGGTGCAACCGCGCTCCTACGACGCGCCGCTGTCCGCCAATGCCGCCGCCTGTCTGGTCCTGATGGGGCTGGCTCCTTGCTTTGCCGCCCTGCAATGGCGGGGGCCCGGGCTCGCCGCCGCCTTCGCCGCCACTCTGCTCGGCCTCGGCAGCGCGCTGCAGTCCGCGCTCGGCATCGACCTGGGGATCGACGGTTTGCTGGCCGACCACACCCGCCTGGTGGCGGGGCCCGACGTCGCGCGCATGCCGCTTCTCCTGGCGCTGGGTTGCACTTCGGCCGCTCTGAGCCTCACCTGGATGGCCGCCCGGCCGCGGGCGGCCGGCCTGTCCACGCTGGCGGGATTCATCGGTTCGTTGCTGCTGGCCTACGGGCTCACCGGTCTGCTCGCCTACCGCAACGGGCTGAATTTCGTCCCCGCCTGGCAAACCTACGCGCGCCTCGGCCCGCATACCTCCCTCCTGCTGGGCCTGCTGGGCGCCGGCCTCATCGGGCTGGGCGTGCACCGTCAGCCCGGTGAAGCCGGCTCCGGTCCCCGCTGGCTCTGGGTGCCCGTCGGCATCTGCGGTCTGACCATCACGCTGAGCTTCTGGGTCAGCCTGCGTGCCCGCGAAATCAGTTATCTCAACGGCGCGACCCAGCTCACGATGGATTCGGTCGCCGCGCTCTTCGCCGGGGAAACCGAAAGCCAGATCGAGACGGTCCGGCGTTTCGCCCGGCGGTCCGCGGCGCGCACCGCCACCGATCGCACCGCCTGGGAAAACGACGCCGCGTCCCTCGTCCACGATTTCCCCGGTTACCGCTCCCTCCATCTGACCGACAGCCTGCTGCGCACAATCTGGTTCTGGCCCCGCGCGGGCAACGAGGACGCTCCATCCTTCGACCACGGCGCGGAACCGCGGCGCCGCACGGCGATCATGACGGCGCACCGGCAGGGCACCTACGGCATCGCCGCCCCGCTCGAAAACGCCAGCCTGGCGCCCACCTTCGCGATCTACGCTCCGGTCGGCCGCACCGGTGCGGCCGAGGGCTTTGTCGCCGCCGAGTTTTTCTACGACCGCTTCTTCGAGTCCATCGATCGCCGCCTCAGCCTCGCGGACCGCTACCAGATCATCGTCGAGCTCGACTCCCCCAACGGCGGGCCGGGCCCGCGGGTTTACCAGAGCTCGACGGAACACGAAATCCTCGACACCCGCTGGCGCCGGACTTCGCGCTACCGGCTCCTCGACCAGTCCTTCGCCCTGAGCCTCACGCCGCGCCCGGCGCTCGTGGCGGCCACACGCCGCTACCTGCCCGAGATCACGCTCTGGTCGGGCCTCGGCGTGAGCCTCCTGCTCGGACTCGTGACCCACCTCGCGCAGACTGCGCTGCGCCGGCAGCGCGCCGCCGAGGTCACCAGCGCCCGTCTGGCCGCGGAGAACGAGGAACGGCGGCTGGTTGAGGCCCGCCTCAAGACCGCCGATGAGCGCCTCACCCTCGCCTTCGAGTCCACGCTGACCGGCGTCTTCGAGTGGGATGTCGAGAGCGATGCGGTCTTTTGCACCCCGGGGGTCTGGAAGATGATCGGCACCGACCCCGCCGGAATGCCATCCAGCGGCGCCGGCTGGCTCGGCCTGCTGCACGCCGACGACCGCCCCGTCGTGCGCTCCGTCATCGACGCCCATTTCCGCGGCGAGACGCCGCTCATCGAGATCGAGCACTGCGTCCACCTCGCCTCCGGCGAGTGGCTGTGGCTCGCGTTCCGCGCCAAATGCACGTCGTTCAGCGCCACGCGCAAACCGCGCCGGGTGATCGGCATCGTGCAGAACATCAACGCCCGCAAGCGCGCCGACGAGGCGCTCCGCGCCAGCCAGGCCGAGGCGCGCAAGCTCTCCCTCGTCGCCAGCCGCACCGACAACGCCGTGATCATCGCCGACGCCCAGGGCCTCATCGAGTGGACCAACGAGAGCTTTGTCCGTCTCACCGGCCGCGCCTCCGCCGCGGTGCTGCGCCAGCCCTTCCTCGACCACGTCGTCTCCGCCGCCGACGATCCCGCGGCCCGCGACCGCATCGCCGCCGCCATCGCGGCGGGCGAGTCCGTTGCCACCGACACCGTACAGCTCGCCGCCGACGGCCGCCGGTTGCATGTGCGCGTCGAGATCCAGGCCGCCCTGTCGGAGGACGGTTTTGTCGAAAACCTCATCGCCATCGTCTCCGACATCTCCGCGCGCGTGGAAACCGAGCAGCAGCTCCGCCGCGCCAAGGAGGACGCCGACGCCGCCTCGCGCGCCAAGTCCGACTTCCTCGCCTCGATGTCGCACGAGATCCGCACGCCGATGAACGGCGTGATCGGCATGACCAGCCTGCTGCTCGAGACCGACCTGAGCCCGGAGCAGCGCGACTACGTCAGCACCATCCGCACCAGCAGCGACTCCCTGCTCACGATCATCAGCGACATCCTCGATTTCTCCCGCATCGAGTCGGGCCGCCTGGAGCTGGAGCAGCAGCCGTTCGAGCTCGCCCAGTGCCTCGAGGAGGCCGTGGACATCTTTGCCGGAGCCGCCGCCGGCAAGGGCATCGAACTCGCCGCCTACATCGACCCCGCGGTGCCGGCCTGCATCCTTGGCGACATCACGCGTCTGCGCCAGGTCCTCGTCAACCTGCTCAACAACGGCGTCAAGTTCACCTCCCGCGGCCATGTGACGGTGGAGGTGACGTCCAGCCCCGTCGCCGGCGGACCACCCGACCAGGTGCGGCTGGATTTCCGCATCACCGACACAGGCATCGGCATCTCCCCCGACCGCCAGCACCTGCTCTTCCGGCCCTTCAGCCAGGTGGACGCCTCCACCACGCGCAAATACGGCGGCACCGGCCTGGGCCTCGCCATCTGCCGCCGCCTCGTCGAGCTCATGGGCGGCGAGATCGGCTTGGAAAGCGCACCCGGCCAGGGTTCCTGTTTCCGCTTCTCGATCCGCAGCACCGCGGTCGCGATCACGGACAGCCACACCCCCCCGCTCTTCTCCACCCTGCCCAATCCCGGACCGGTGCTGGTGGTGGACGACCTGAAGGTGAACCGCCTGATGCTGGATCGCGCGCTTCGCGAATGGCTGCTGGAGCCGGTCTTGGCCGGCAACGCCGATGAGGCGCTGGCCCTCGCCGGCAGCCGCCCGATCGGCGTCGCCATCGTGGACCAGGACCTTGGTGGCTCAGCCGGAGCCGACCTGGTCATCCGGTTGCGCGAAATCCGCCCCGGTCTGCCGGTTGTCCTGCTCGCGCCCCCCGGCTCCAACCTGAAGCGGGCCGACGGTGCCGATCCTTTGCTCCAGCGTCTCGCCAAGCCGCTGAAGCCCTACGCGATCCACGACGCCCTCCGCCGGGTCCTGGCCCTGCCCACCGCCCGCCCCGATTCGCGCAATCCCCTCGCCAGCAGCCCCCGCCTGGCCGAGACTGTGCCGCTCGACATTTTGCTCGCCGAGGACAATCCCGTGAACCGCAAGGTCGCGCTCGGCTACCTCGAACGTCTCGGCTACAAGGCCGCCACCGCCGCCAACGGCCGCGAGGCCGTTTCGGCCGTGATGGAGCGGCGGTTCAACCTCGTGCTGATGGACCTCCAGATGCCGGAGATGGACGGCCTCGAAGCCACGCGCACCATCCGCGCCGAGTGCCTGCCCGACAACCAGCCCGTCAT
>JAUPWC010000385.1 GCA_030916665.1 Verrucomicrobiota bacterium | reverse complement strand
AGATCGGAGGAAACCTGCAGATCCAGAGCACGCCGGGCCTGGGCACCGTCGTGTCCGTCGCGGTGCGCGACCCGCTGCCCGTCGTATGACCACCCCGGCGCGCAAAATCCGGATCCTGCTCGTGGACGACCATATCGTCCTGCGCATGGGGCTCGTCACCGCGACCAACGGCGAACCCGACATGGAGGTCGTGGCCGAGGCCGACAACGGCACCGACGCACTCACGTGCTACCGCCAGCACCGGCCCGACGTCGTCGTGCTCGACCTGCGCATGCCGGGCATGAACGGCCCCGAGGTGATCCGCCGGCTGCTCGACGATTTTGGCGACGTGTGCGTGCTGGTCTTCAGCAACTACGCGAGCGGCGAGGAGGTCTTCCAGGCGTTCCGCGCCGGCGCACGCGGGTTTGTCGTGAAGGACATGCCGCTGGAGCGCCTGCTCGAGGCGATCCGCCGGGTGCATGCCGGCGAACAATACATCCCGCCGGAAATTTCCTCGCGCATGAGCGGCCGCGTCATCTCGCAGCTCTCTTCCCGCGAGATCGAGGTGCTCTCCCTCGTCGCGAAGGGGCTCAGCAACAAGGAAATCGCCGCGCGGCTCGACCTCGTGGAAGGCACCGTGAAGGTCCACCTCACGAACATCCTCGGCAAACTGCGCGTGGCCGACCGCACGCAGGCGATCCTCGCCGGCGTGAAGCAGGGCATCATCCAGCTGGAGTGAGCAGATTTTGCGGGCGCCGGGCCGCGCCCCTGTTCAACGGTTGATATGACTTTGGTCATGCGGGTGTCTTGACCACCGGTTGATTGCCGGGGAGTGGCTGATCGTCGGGAGTGTGCGGTGGAGCCTGCCTCCCACCCCGCCCATGCCTTCCGCCCGGTTCACCCCCGCCGTCCGGTTCGTCCGCACCCTGGATTCGTGCGCACCCGCGAGGTTTGTCCCGTGAAGGAACGGGTCACACAGACGGACATTGCCCGCGCCGCCGGGGTGCACAACACCACGGTTTCGCTCTCGCTGCGCAATTCGCGGCTGATCCCGCCGGAAACGCGGGAGCGCATCCAGTCCATCGCGCGCGCGCTGGGCTACGCGCCCGATCCCGCGCTGCGCGCGCTCGCGGCGTATCGCAACTCGCGCCGGCAACAGCGCAGGACGGAGACGCTGGTCTATCTCACACGGGGCGACACCCGCCAGGGCTGGCGCCAGTCACCCGTGGAGGAACAGTATTTCACCGCCGCCGAACGACGCGCCACTGAGCTCGGTTTCAGCTTCCGCCACATGTGGCTCGGCGAGCCGGGCATGAATCCGCGCCGGCTCGACCGCATGCTCACGCACGAGGGGATCCGCTGCCTCCTCCTGGCCCCGCACCTGGCCGTCGGCGAAACGCTGGACGCGCTGGACTGGTCGCGGCTGTGCGCCGTGCGGATCGGCGGCTCCTCCCTCCTCGCGCCGGATCTGAACCAGGTCTCGAGCGACGCGGGCGCCATCGTGCGGCTGGCGACCCGTCAGGTGCTGCTCGCCGGCTATCAGCGCGTCGGCCTCGTGCTGCCACGCCGGGCCGACGATCTCGCCGACCGCGCCTGGTCCGCCGCCTTCAGCGCCGAGTTTTACCGCCGCAATCTCCCGGCGCCGCCGGTGCTTTTCCTGACCGACCACCCGGTCGAAAACTCCGGGTTGCTCGCCAGCTGGCACCGCCAGCACCGGCCCGAGGCGGTGCTCAGCGTCAGTCCCGTCGTGCGCCAGCTGCTGCGGCAGTGCGGCCTCGAAGTGCCCGCCGCCGTCGCCTACGTGGACCTGGTGCTCCAGGACATGCTCGGCACCATCGCCGGCGTGCAGGGACACCATGCGCGGATCGGCGAACTGGCTGTGGACTTGCTGGCCGCTCAGCTGGAGAAGAACCTGTTCGGCCTGACGCCCGTGCCGACGATCACCTCCGTGTCCGGCCGCTGGTGCGACGGCGCCTCGCTGCCGGTGCGCACCCCGGCGGACGAGCAGCCCGAACCTTCCGCTCCGCTCCTGGCCACCAACCTGGTGGCGTGAAACCATTTCGCATTCAAAGGTATAATATCTGGACGGAATGGTAGGGGCCGACCTCCGGGCGGCCCGTTAGGATTCGCGAACCCATCCGGCCCGCCCGGAGGTCGGGCCCTACCCGTTTTTGATATCTTTGAACCCGGATTCCGATTTTGGCCTGGCGCTTTGTAGCCCTGCGCGGAAGCGCAGGGACCGGAAATCACGTCAGCACCCTGAAGTCCCGCGGCTCCCGCCGGCTACGCCGGCAATCGAGGAAGCCGGGTTGAATACGAAATGGCATGAAACGGCGCGGCACAGTTGAAGCCTGCGCTTCGCGCAGGCTGGCCCAAGCACCGGGGCGAGGACGCCCCGGCTCCAGTTCGGTCCAAACCTAGGCGGTTTCGAACAACCCGTCCGGAGGCCAGGCTCCACCCCGGATCAGCGGACAGCAAGTCCGCCGAGGACGACCGGGGCGATGGATTCGACGGGTTTGCCCGCCGCCAGCGCGGGGTTGAACCGCAGGGATTTCAACACCGCCGCCAGCGCGGCGTCGGTCACCGGCTTCTTGCCGGCGGCGTCGCCGAAGGCCGCGGTCACGCTGCCGTCCTTGGCCACGCGCACATGGTGGGTTTGCTCCAGCTGGAGCTTGGACACCGACGCCCAGGCCTCGGTCGCGAGCGTCGTCGTGACCAGCGCGGCGGGCAGGGTGCGGCCCTTGTTCGCGCCGATATATTCGAAGACCCGGTAGGACAGCGCCTCCTCTTCCGTGATTTCCACCCGCCGACGAGAGAGCGAGGTCGCCAGCTCCCTGCCACCCTCGTAAACATGCACCTCGCAGCCCTCGAGTTCGTAGCCGGGCGGGAAGCCGCTCCGATACACCGTCACACGCCGCGTCTCGCCGGCGCCCAGCGCGCCGAGCGGCTGCATATAAACCCACTTTCGCGCCTGCGCGGTGCGGTTGCCGGGATCGCGCACCAGCGCGATGAGCCCGAAGTAGGGCTGCGCCAGGTCCGTTTCCGGCGTGATCGCGAACGACACGCGGATGGCGTCGTAATTCTCTTCCGCGGTCAGCCGGGTGGATTGCGCGCCCACGTCGTAAACCTGGCTGTTCGGTGTCGAGAGGGCCTGGTTCAGCGTGGACTCGGCCGCGGCCTGCGCTCCTTGCGCCGCACTCATGGTCCGGGCGGCAGCAGCGGCATCCTCAGGATTGCCCGCACCCGCCACCATCGCACCCGCGCCCGCGACCTGCAGGCTAGCGCGCCTCACTTCTGCGTTGGCGAGATCCACGACTGCCGTCTGTCCGGCCGCCAAGGCGGCCGTCCTGGCGAGCTGTGCCGCGGGATCGGTCTCGGCCGAGTAGGCGCGCTCGGCCTTCAGGTCGTCGAGCGCGACACTGGTTTCGGTCAGCTTGAGTTCCTCGATGATGCGCAGGTTGTCCGTCAGCGCGATGGGCAACCTGACCGTCTTGTCGCCGGTCCGGATCACCAGCGAGGCGGCGGTGACATCCACCACCGGGTGATACACGCGGTCGTTCTCCGCCGCGAGGTCCGCCCCCATGAAGATCACATGCGTGGTCTCTGCCTTCGCCGAAGCAGCGGAGCACAGAGCCGGCCCGCTCAACCCCACGCAGAATCCGGCGGACAGGAGAAGGCGAACGGCGGGGGGCGGAGTGGCAGGCATGGGCGGAGCAGGGTGAGGCCGGCCGCGGCCGGTTGATTGTCAGGGAATGGTTGAGAGGCGCGTCTCGGCCGGCTGGAGGCCTTCACCCGTGGCTGTGAGACGGATTTCGCCCGGCTGCCCAGGCTTGGCCCGCACAATCACGAGGCAAAGGCCGCTGAAGGTTTCCCGTGCGGGCGAGGCAAACGGCTCGAAGCTGCGCGGGTCGCCGTTGTCGGTGGCGACAATCTCGCCCGGGCCTTCGACCGTGAAGGTCAGGCGGTTCTCCGCCCGCGGGGCGGTGATACCGTTTTTGTCGGTGACGCGCACCGTGACGAACGACAGATCCCGGCCGTCGGCACGGATCGTCGCGCGGTCGGGTTGCAGCGCGAGTGCGGCGGCCTCGCCGGCGGTCTGCACGGTGTCGCGCGCCCATTCGCGGCCGGCCTTGTAGGCGACGACCTCGAGCTTGCCCGGCTCGT
>JAUPWC010000384.1 GCA_030916665.1 Verrucomicrobiota bacterium | reverse complement strand
GGCGACGTGATCTGGATGGGTCCGTATTGCCCGCAATGGTTTGTCGCGATGGGCAAGACTCCTGCTAGCTACCTTTACTACAAGGACGTGAATCGTGCCGCACTGTAGATGACATGAAGCCGACAGGCGGCGCAAAACGCGTCAACCTGTCGGCTGTATGCAAACTATCACTAACGAGACAGAGACTAAGCTGGAACGTGCTTCCGTCGAGGCGGGAGTGACCATCAAGTTGGGTTTGGACGTGCATGCCGGGCAGATCACGGTGTGCCGACAGGACGGCGGGCTGGTGCCGAAGCCGGCGCAGCGGAAGAGCTGGCCGGATTTCCTGCGGTGGGTGCAGGCGTTGGCGGCCGATCCGGTGCCGGTGGTCAGTTGCTACGAAGCCGGTCCGTGCGGCTACGGATTGCATCGGCAACTGACGGCGCTGGGGATCACCAACTACGTGGTGGTGCCGCAGCGTTGGGATGCCGAGGGCCAACGGGTGAAGACCGACGCGCGGGATGCCCGGGAGCTGTGCGACCGGCTGGACCGTTATGAGCGCGGCAACACCAAGGCCTTCAGCGTGGTGCGGGTGCCGACCCCGGAGCAGGAGCAGCGCCGGGCGTTGGGCCGGCAGCGGGGCACCCTGGTGAAGGAACGCCAGCGCTGCTGGAGCACAGGGCGGTCGGAGGCGTGGCCCTTGGTCAGGCAGAGCAGAAATGCATGCTCGGGCATCTTGGGCACGAGTTCCTTGGGTTCGTCGACCTGGATGAAACGGATGTTCCGGGCACGTGGCAGGCGGTCGAGCCACTCGCGGCGCGGATCCACGACTGTCAGCTGGCAATCGAGCGGCGCGAGCACGGGCACGAGGGCCTGCACGACATGACAGGCCCCGAAGATCCAGATCGGCCACGCCGCCCCAACTCCGCCGGCGGCATGCGGCTAGAAATACAGTTTCACCGAGCCGCCGCAGGTCATGCCGACGTCGGTTTTGAGCGTCCAGTTGACGAAGCGCGGCGCGTCCGCTCTCTCCGCGATCAAGTCCTGCGCGAGCGACAGCGCCTTGGCCTCGACCTTGCCGCCGCCGACCGTGCCAGAATGAAGCCCGGCAGCGGTCACGAGCATCCTGGCTCCGGTGTCCTGCGGCGTGCTACCCAGCGCCTCCACCAACACCACCAGCACGAAACCCGTGCCCTCGCGCTGGAGCGCGGTCAGTTGCTCGAAAAGGGAGGGCTGGCTCATGGACGCGGCAACGTGAGCAGACAACCTGTCCGGCCGGCCTCGTTTCGGCAAAGGTGAAGCCATGTGGTCGGGAACGATCAGTTCTATTCCAATATCACCGGCCCTCGCCGCGCTTGAGTCCGGTGTCAGCGGGACGAAAGCGTGGTCGGGAACGACCACGTTGGCGCTACGCACCAACGCAGCTACCGTTCAAAATAGCCAGCCTAGCCCAGCCAGCGCCAGACGGTCGCCACGGCGAAAGTCACGAGGAAACCGAGCACCAGCGGCAGCAGCGACGCGAGGGCGGTCCAGCGCTTGCTGCCGGTTTCCTTGTAGATCGTGTAGATCGTGGTACTGCACGGGTTGTGGAGCAGGCTGAAGAGCATGAGGTTCACGCCGGTCAGCACGGTCCAGCCACCGGCAGTCAGCACGGCCTTCACGTCGGCGTCGGAATCCAGCTCGAACATGACACCGGCGCCCTCGCCCACCCCGGTCATCCGCGTCACCAGCACCGTGAGCATGAGGATGGTCGGCACGATGATCTCGTTGGCCGGGATGGCCACAATGTAGGCGAGCAGGATGACGCCGTTGAGCCCGAGCATCAGACCGAGCGGGTCGAGGCCGTGGATGACGTGCTCGGCCACGCTCACGCCGCCGATCTGCACGTTGGCGGTCAGCCAGATCACGGCGCCGGCGGGCGCGGCGAACACGATGGCGCGCCACAGCACAAGCAGCGTGCGGTCGATCAGCGAGGTGTAGAGCGTCTGCCAGAAGCGCGGCGGACGATACGGCGGCAGCTCGAGGTTGAAGGTGGAAACCTCGCCCTTCAGCACCGTGCGCGACAGCGTCCACGCGGTCAGGAAGGTGAACAGCACGCCGAGCAACGCCACGCCGACGACCGCGCCCGCCGAGACGACCCCCGCGAGCTGCGACGGCACGAGCGAACCGAGAAAGAGCGACGCGATCAGAATCTGCGTCGGCCAGCGGCCGTTGCAGAGGGCAAAGTTGTTCGTGATGATCGCGATCAGCCGTTCGCGCGGGCTGTCGATGATGCGCGTGGCGACGACGCCGGCGGCGTTGCACCCGAAGCCCATCATCGTGCTCATCGCCTGCTTGCCGTGGGCGCCGGCCTTCTGGAAGAGCCGGTCGAGGTTGAAGGCCACGCGCGGCAGGTAGCCGAAATCCTCCAGCAGGGTGAACATCGGGAAGAAAATCGCCATGGGCGGCAGCATCACGCTGATGACCCAGGCCGTGGCCAGATAGATGCCGTCCACCAGCAGACCGCTCAGCCACCACGGCAGGCCACCCGCGATTTCGCGCAGCCACGGGTAGAGCTTACCCACCAGCACGTCGGCGATCATCGCCGAGGGCACGTTGGCGCCGCTGACCGTGAGCCAGAACATCAGCGCGAACAGGGCAAACATCACCGGGAAACCGAGCCAGCGGCTCGTCACGATGCGGTCGAGGGTGCGGTCAAAGGTCGGGCGCGCGGTGCGGCCGGGCC
>JAUPWC010000383.1 GCA_030916665.1 Verrucomicrobiota bacterium | reverse complement strand
CTCGGCGCGGTGCGTTGCACGGAAGCGTTGCCGGGGAGTTTCTTGATGCGCCAGGTCTCGCCGTCGTCGTCGGAGAGCGCGACGTAGGAGGCTTCCTCCTTGATCGAGGCGGCCTTCTCGATGCGTTTCGACGGATAGAAGTCGCCGCACATGAACAGCCGGCCGCTGGCGAGACGGAGCACGGAGGGGCGCTGGCCGCTGCTGAGCGCGGAGAAAGGCGTCGGGCTCAGCTCGTAGGTGCGGCCGCCGTCGGCGCTGATGGCCTTGGGCATGAAGCCGTCGAGGTGGGAGTTCTTGCCGCCCAGGCCGAGTATGCGCCCGTCCTTGAGCAGCACGAAGCTCGTGTGCCGTCCGAAGGTGCGGCCGAGCGTGTCGCGCCAGGTGGCACCGTCGTCATCGGTCGCCCAGAGCATGGATTGCGAGCCGAGCGGGCCGCCCTCGCCGGCATCCACGGCGACGTAGCGTGTGCCGTTGCGGTCGCGCAGGGTCGTGTTGATCGGCTGGGCGCGGTCGAGGTCGGGGCCGAGCGGGCCGGTGATGCGCGGGTAGGAGACGGGCGACCAGGTGGCACCGTGGTCCGTCGAGGTCATGGACTGAAACGGAAACGCGCCCTCGAGCTGCGGGTTGCCCCAGAAGAGGCGCAGCGTGCCGCCCTCGGAGGAGAGGAGCGGGGCGTGGTCGTTGGCGCCGGGCGTGTCGGTGAAGGGGCTGGGCATGTCCCACTGGTCGGCGCCGAAGCGCAGGCGCGCGGCGATGAGCGTGACCTCGGGCTCGTATTCCCAGTCGGAGCAGTAGATCACGAGGAGCGTGTCGCCGTTGGGCAGCACCTCGAAACCCGGGCTGTGGTTGTGGTGGCGGAACGACGGGTGCAGGCCGGCGCGGTGTTCCTTCACGAAGTTCAGCGGGCCTTCGAGCGGCATCGGCAGATGCGGGCGGCGGCGGAACCAGGGCTTCGTCAGGTCGGGCCCGAGCGCGGCTTCGGCGGTGGTCTGCTTCACGCCCTGCATGGCGTAAGGCGCGACGTAGGGCTTGGGCGCGGTGGCGACGGGTGGCGCGAGCACGACGCGGAAGCCGATGCGGTGAATGCCGTAGTTCTGCGGGTTGGGCGCGGTGCCGGAATTCGGACCGAAGCCCGGTGCGATGGCGGCACGGTTGGAAGGGCGCAGGTAGTCGGTGGGCTTGAACTTGTCGGCGCGGTCGAGGTAGCCGCCGCGCACGACCTTGGTGGGGCCGGAGGCCTGGCCGACGGGATCGCGCTCGGGCGCGAGGCCGTATTCGCCGAACCAGTCGGCGCACCACTCGACGGGACCGCTGAGGAGATTGCGCAGGCCCCAGGGATTGGCGGTGTCGAGCGACGTTTCCCACGCGGCGCCATCGGCGCGCCCGGCGCGGGCGGCGTATTCCCACTCGGCTTCGGTGGGCAGGCGGTAGGACTTGCCCTCCTTTTTGCTCAGCCACGCGCAGAACGCCACGGCGTCGTGCCAGCTCACGCCGGCGGCGAAGGGCGCGTAGGCGGGATTGAGGACGGCATCGGGCTTGAATTGCCGGAACTGCTCCGCCGTCACCTCGGTTTCGCTGATGAGGAAGGGCGCGGAAATCGTCACGCGATGCACCGGCTGCTCGTCCCAGTTGGCCGGCTTGAGGGCGGAGCCCATGGCGAATTCACCGGGGGCGATGGGCAGGAGTTTCTGGCCGAGGGAATTGGTGAGGGGCTCGGCGGCGCTGAGGGAGGCGGCGAAAATCAGCGAAAGCGCGGCGAACGCCGGGCGGGGGAGCGTCGGGGTGGACATCATCTCAGGAGACGCCGCAGACGTGAACCGGTCACCACCGAATTTACGGGACATGACAAACGGGCGAAAGGAGCAGGGGGGTGATGTGGGTCAGCGCGCTGGCGCGGGCCCAAGTCGCGTCCGCAAGCGGACTGCCCACAGGGGAAGACTTACTTCCCCTTGTTCGCGAAGGCGCGGTGGAGCTTGGCCCACTCGAGGGTGCCGACGTAGGCCTCGGCCTTCACCTTGTGGCGCTTGAAGATGTTGACGATCTCCTTGTCGGCGTCGGTGAGCAGGGCGTCCTCGCGGGCGCGGTTGAGGCGGTCGAAGATCACCTTCTTGTGCTCGTCGGTGAGGTCGGGGGCAATTTCGAGGAAGGCGTTGTAGGTGCGCTTCAGGCCGGGGCTGCGGCTCCAGTTCTCCTTGAAGGTGTCCAGCTGCTCCGGCGTGAGCTCGGCGGCGAGTTTCGCGATGAACGCGTCGCGGGCGGGGCGGAGCGAGGCATAGACGTCGTCGATCTTGTAGGCGATGACCTCGGCGGGAAATTCGTCCTTCGGCACGACGGCGCGGGCCTGGTTCCACTGCGTCCAGAGGTCCTTGAGCTGCGCGTCGTTGGTTGCGTGCCAGGCCCAGAGCGTGACGAGCCACTCGCCGAGGAGGGCCTTCACGCGCTCGGTCTTGGCGGCGTCCTCGATTTTCAGGGCGCCGATGATCTTTGTGGTTTTGCCGTCGAGGCGTTTCTGCGTGGCGGCGTCGGGCGCGGCAGCGGCGGCAGCGGGGACGAGCGAAGTGCAGGCCAGCGCGATGGCGGCGAGGAGGGGAAGCAGGTGGGAGCGGGGGGTGCGCATGGGGAAAATCGGGGGATGGGTTCCAGGGAATCTTTCTCTTAATCGTAATCCTTCTCGTTCTCTCGGGATTGGGTGGATTGGAACGAGCAGGCGGGAGGCGAGTAGGGCAGGAAGAACGAGAACGATTATGAGAACGAGAACGATTGGGGCGGGCCCGGCGGCAACTTACGGGGTGTTCCGGTGGTCCTCGTTGTTCTTGAGGTCGGTCCAGTCTTGCTTGGGCGCGCGCGGGTCGAGGCCGTTGAGGAAATCCTCGATGTTGGTGTAGCCGTCGCCGTTGAGATCAGAGGAGGCGTCGGCGGGGTCGTTGGGATTCAGGCCGTGGGCGGTTTCCCAGGTGTCGGGAAGGCCGTCACCGTCGGTGTCAACATAGGGCGTGCCCGCGTAGTCGGGCCAGCCGCCGACCTCGTTGGGGTGGGTGACGTAGCCCTTGGCCACGTAGTCGCTGAGGGCGTTTACCCAGCGCTCGGCGTAGCCGTAGAAACGCGCCTTCTCGGCGGTGCCGGCGTCCACGGTGCGGCGGGGAATGACGCCGGTGCGGACGCTCTCAAGGATGCGCAGGTCCACGGAGTCGCGGCGCGGGAGGGTGGCGCCGGCGTTGGCGAGGACGTAGGCGTAGGCCTCCGCCGCGGAAACGACGGGCAGCGTGGCGTGCGGGAAGGGCTGGTCCACGCGGATGGCCTTGAGCACTTCGGCCGGGGATTCGGTGAGGAAATTCAGCGCGGCGACCTTGGCTTTGCTCTTCTCGAGGTAGTCGGCGCGCTTGGCCTCGTCCTTCGGGGCGAAGGGCATGAGGTCGCGCAATTTTCCCTCGCGGGTGGCGACACCGGGCTGGACGCCGCCGTCCCAGTTGTCGCGGGAAACGCGCTCATTGCCCTCGACCACGTTCCCGCCGACGTAGGCGCGGCCGAAGTGGTTCACGACGGTCTGGCTGCGCTCGGACTCGGGCTTGAGCAGGCGGTAACGGACATCGTCGTCGGCGGGCGTGCCGGGGCCGGGCTT
>JAUPWC010000382.1 GCA_030916665.1 Verrucomicrobiota bacterium | reverse complement strand
GTCGGCCGGGCCGGGCCGGCGGGTTCGGTGATTGTCAGCTTCTGATCGACGGCGAGATTGCCGAAGGTCTGGCGGTGTCCGCTCGGCCACTCGACAGAGAGTTCGCGGACTGCGGAGTCGTTGCCCAGGCCGAAGTGGAGCACGGGCTCGCTTGAGGACAGGTAGCCGCGCGCGAGGACGAGCGTGCGCACCTGTTCGCCGGCCGTGGTTTTGATCCGCACGGTCGCGCCGACGCCGAAGCGGTTGGAGGTCGTGCCGCGCAGCTCGACGACCAGCCGGTGACCCGTGTCGCTGTCGTTGCGCAGCACGGTCGGGCCCGACTCGTAGTTGCCGTAGACGAGGTCGAGATCGCCGTCGCCGTCGAGGTCGCCCGTGGCCGCGCCGAAGCTCACACTCAGCTGTCCCAGCCCCCACTCGGCGCCGACTTCCCTGAATTGCAGCGCGCCCTCGTTGCGATACGCCAGGTTCCGCTCCGCAAAAACCGGGGCCGCCTGCATGGCCCGGCGCGAATCGGCGGGATTCTCCAACGCCATGAGGACCTGGTGCTGGTCGGCGTTGTGGTATTCCCGGATCATGCCGTTGGTGACGTGCAGGTCGATCCGGCCGTCGTTGTCGAAATCGTCGAAGCGCACCGACCAGGTCCAGTCCGTGGCGGCGATCCCGGCCAGCTGCGCGCCCTCGCGCAGCCGCGCGGTGCCCGTGCTCAGGTGCAGCGCGTTGCGCATGAACTGGAACGCC
This sequence comes from Verrucomicrobiota bacterium, assembly GCA_030916665.1. GTDB lineage: Bacteria > Verrucomicrobiota > Verrucomicrobiia > Opitutales > Opitutaceae > Lacunisphaera. The sequence continues at coordinate 17,139 of JAUPWC010000382.1, read as the reverse complement.
TCGCCGGACGGATGGACGGCCGAGTCGAGCATGGCGCGGATCTTCGCCATGCCGCGCTGATCCTTCTCCCGCGTGGTCGCGGCCATGTCGGCCACGAAGAGATCCTCGCGGCCGTCGTTGTCCGCGTCGCCGAGGTCGGCGCCCATCGAGGAGTGAGGCGTCTGGGTGATCGCGTCGTTGATCACGTTGGTAAAGGACCCGTCGCGGTTGTTGCGGTAGAGAAAATCGGGCACCGCATAGTCGTTGGCCACGTAGAGGTCGGGCCAGCCGTCGCCGTCGTAGTCCCACCACGTCGCCGAGTGCCCGGCGGTTTCAATCGGGGAGATGCCGGCCGCCGTCGTCACGTCCTCGAAGGTGCCGTCGCCGCGGTTACGGAACAGGTAGTCCTTCTGCCCCTGCGGCGCCTTCACGGTGTCGAACAGATTGGTCTGCAGATAAACGTCGAGGTCGCCGTCACGGTCGTAGTCGCAGAACGCGCCCATGCCGCTCGCGTCGGTCACGGCGAGTCCGCGCGCCGCGGCCTCCTCGCGGAAGGTGCCGTCGCCGCGGTTCATAAACAGCTGGTTCGGCACGCCGAAACGGCAGAGGTAGAGGTCGAGCCGGCCGTCGTTGTCCACGTCGGCGAAGGCCGCGCCCTGCGTCCAGCCCCCGGGTTTGCCCGGTTCGACGATGCCGGCTTTCGCCGTCACGTCCTCGAACTTCCAGTTCCCGAGGTTGCGGAAGAGCCGGCTTTGCTCGGTCTTGCTGACCACAAACACATCCGGCCGCCCGTCGCCGTCGTAGTCGCCGATCGCCACGCCCGTGCCCATCGGGCCGTAGATGATTTCCGAATAGCGGTCGGTCCACATGCGCGGATCGGCGTAGCGGTTCTCGGCGACAATTCCGGTCTGCGCCGGCGGCAGCGTTGCGAACAGCGTCGCCCCACGCGGCGTGCCGCGCGGGGCCAGCGGCTCGGCCACCAAGCCCTCGGCCGCGGACGCCGCTGTCACCGCCAGCAGCGCGAGCGACATCCAAAGGGGGACGGCCCGGAGAAGCCCGGCAACCGGGGGGCGAGGGAGGTTGAAAATCGGGGACAGCAACGCCCGCATGAGACCGGTGGAGTGCGCCTTGGTCAAGGCAGGTGCGAAGCGTCTGAACCGCACTTGCTTCCCCCCGAAAAGTGTCCGTATTTTCGCGGACTCCCAACCCCGACTGATGACCCTTATGCTGCGTCCTGCTTCCCTCGCCTGGCTGACCTTGGTGGTATTGTCGGCCCTGTGGCTGGGACAGCTGAACAGCCGGCGGATCGCGCAGATCGAGAAGATCAGCAGCCAGGCGGAGGCGGCTCCCGCTGCGGCGGATTCGCCCACCGGCCACCTGCACGGCACCCGCGCGCGGCTGCTGCCCGTGGGCAGCGCCCGCAGCCAAGCCGTGATCATGGACGTGCAGAAAATGGCCGCGACGAACTCCTGGACGGTCGCGCGGGCCGACTACGACAACGCGCCGGAAGGCCGCGCCGTGCATGGCCCGGCGCCCTACCGCTGGTGGCTGCGCCTCGTGGCGCTGGCGGAACCCGGCGCCCCCGGTCCGGCCGTGGAGCGTGCGGCCCTGCATGCCGATCCGGCGCTGTTGCTGCTGCTCGCGATCGGGGCGGGACTGTTCACCGCCTGGCGGTTTGGCGCCGTCGCGGGCGGCTTCCTGGCATTGGGTCTGTCCGCGCTTTTTTCCCATGCGCAACTTTTCACGCCCGGTCGCCCCGATACGCACGGCCTTTTCCTCGCCGCCAACCTCGTCGGCCTGCTCCTGCTGCTCGCCGCGTGGCAGCGGCCGTCACGGATCGGGCTGTTCCTGGCGGGAGCCGCCGGGGGCCTGGGTTGCTGGCTCGATGCCGGCAGCCAGCTGGCCGTGCTCGGAGCGGTGCTGACCGGCGGTCTGGTCGCCCTCCGGTTCTCGCCGCGTCCACCGGCCGTTGAGTCCGCGCCGCTGCCTTGGCGCGCGTGGGCGCTCGGCGGCGGGATCGTCGGGCTGACCGGTTGGTGGCTCGAAGGCCGGCCGGGCGGAATCAGCGGAGCGGGACTCGATGCCAACCATCCGCTGCTGGTGCCCGTGTGGTTCGGCCTCGCCGAGATCTTGCTGCGCGTGCAGCGGCGCCCCTGGCGGGAAGCGCAAACCGGCGAACGCCTCGCCCTCATCGCGGGCGGGCTCGCCGTGCTGCTGCCGCTGGCATGGCTGTTCCACCGCGGAACCGGCGGAGCGGAGTTCGGGCCCGACCACCCGGACCTGGCCGGGCGCGGCGGACTGTTCGCGTGGGTGCGGGCCGACCGGCTGAGTCTCGGCCTGACCGCCGCGCTGCTGCCGCTGCTGCTGATCCCCGCCGCTCTGCGTCTGATGCGCGGCGATGCCGCCCGGCGCCCCGTGATCCTGTTTGCCGTGGGCAGCGCCGGGGTTTGCCTGCTGCTGGTTTTCTGGTCGCTGCGGTGGTGGGGGCTGTTGGACGTCATGCTGCTGGGCTTGCTCGCGGCCACCGCCGCCGCCACGCTAGGAGGATTTGCGGCCATCGGGTGGCGCAGCGGCCTGGGTTTGCTGCTGCTGCCCGCCCTGATCGCGGCCTGGCCGCGGCCCGTGGCGGATGAGGAACTCGCCCCCGCCGAGGCGCGCGCATTGGTCGAGCGGGACCTCGCCCAGTGGCTGGCCGCACGTTCCGAACCCGGCACGATCGCTTTTGCGCCGCCCGCGCTCTCCGCCTCGCTGAGCTACTACGGCGGACTGCGCGTGGTGGCCTCGCCCTACCCCGGCAACAACGAAGGACTCGCCCTCGCCGCGCGCATCGCCGGCACCGCCTCGACGGACGAGGCGCAGGCCCTCATCCAGCAGCGCGGCATCCAATACGTCGTGCTGCCCTCGTGGGATGACGCGCTCGACCGGCTCGCCCAGGCCGGCTCGGCGACGCCCGAACGCTCGCTGATCGTCCTGTTGCGCCAGTGGCTGCCCCCGCGCTGGCTGCGACCGGTCGCCTACCAGCTGCCCGTGATCCCGGGACTGGAGACGGACACGCTCGCGGTATTTGAGGTGGTCGAACCGCAGGAGAACGCGATCGCGCTGAGCCGGCTCGCGGAATATTTCGTGGACACCGGCCGGCTGGAACTGGCCGCCGCGGTCGGCGACAGCCTGGAACAGTCTTTCGCCGCCGACGCCGGCGCGATGATTGCGCGCGCCAAGGTCGCGCTGGCCCGCAAGGAAAACCGCACGCTCGCCCGCATCATGCCGGAGCTGCTGCCCGCGATCGCCGACGGCCGCGACGAGGACCTGCCCTGGGAGCGCCGGGCCAACCTCGCCATCGTGCTGGCGCAGACCAAGCACCCCGAGCTCGCCCGCGCGCAGGTTGAATTCTGTCTGGGCGAAGCTGACACCGAACGGCTGCGCGCCCTGGGCCCGATCGGTCTCTACCGGCTGCTGACGCTCGCCCGCGCTTTCCGGGTCGAGTTCAGCGATCCCGCCCTGCGCACGACGGCGCTCGCACTGCTGCCGGTGGAATTCCAGGCCCAGCTGCAGCCATGAGCCGAGCCACCCCGACGTTCACGCGCTGCCGTCCGCGGGCGCTCCGACTGGCCGGGTTGCTGGCCGGCGCCGCCCTGCTTCTGGCCGGCTGCGGACCGAAGCCGGCCACGCCCGCGACCGGCAGTCGCACTCTCCCGAAGGCGAGCTTCCCGCCGCTGGTTTATGCGCCGAGCGCGATCGGCGCCCCGGTCGGACCGGACGACCGGCCCATGGTCACGAACCTGCAAATCGCCGACCTCGACCAGGACGGCCTGCCCGATGTCATCTACAGCGAAGCCCGCGGAAACACCGTGCGCTGGATCAGGCAGGCACCGCGCGGGGTGTTCAGCGAGCAGATCCTCGCCCGCGACCTGCCCGCGCCCGCCAACGTCTGGGCCGCCGACGTGCAGGGTAGCGGCCGCCTCGACGTGCTCGTCGCCTGCATGGGGCAGATCATGCCCAACAACGACCGCATCGGCTCCGTCGTGGTGCTGGAGAACCTCGACAACCGCCGCTTCCAGCCGCGCACGCTCCTCGAAAAGACCGCGCGCGTGACCGACGTGCGCGCCGCCAACCTCGCCGGCCACACCGACGGAAAACTCGACCTCGTGGTCGGCCAGTTCGGCTACGCGCAGGGCGAAATCCGCTGGATGAAGAACCTCGGCGGCTGGCGCTTCGAAAGCCAGATCGTCAACCGCCAGTCGGGCACCGTGCACACCCCGGTCGCGGATTTCGACGGCGACAGCCGGCCCGATTTCGCCGCGCTCGTCACCCAAGAATGGGAGGAGGTCCACCTCTTCCGCAACCCCGGCGACGGCGGCGAGTTCAAGGACACGCTCGTCTGGGGCTCGACCAACGAGGATTACGGCGGCAGCGGGCTCGCCGTGGCCGACGTGAACCGCGACGGCCGGCCCGACCTGATCAGCACCAACGGCGACGGCTTCGACTACGCCGTGCGCGGCCACCGTCCGTGGCACGGCATCCAGTGGCTCGAAAACACCGGGCAGGGCAACTTCCGCTACCACCGCGTCGGCGACTTCCCCGGCGCCTACGCGCCCTGCGCCGCCGACCTCAACGGCGACGGCCACACCGACCTCGTTGCCGTGAGCGGCTTCGCCGACTGGGACGATCCTTCCTCCGTCGCGCTCATGGCCTGGCTCAACGACGGCCGGCAGAACTTCACGCCGATGCCGCTCGCGCGCACCCCGATCAAACTCGTGACCGCGGCCGTCGGCGACCTCGACGGCGACGGCGTGCCCGAGATCGTGACCGGCGCGCTCCACGCGTTCCCGCCCTACGAGAAGCTGAGCAACATCACGCTCTGGCGCCGCCAGTGAGCCAACCCGCCGCCCAGTCCGCCCGACCCCGCCGCCGTCGCCTTGTGGTGCTCGCGCTGGCCTTCGGCGTGGCCGCCGTTCTCGTGACTGCGGGCGGGTTCTGGCTGCGCGAGGCCCGGAACGCCCGCGTGCGCGCGGCACTCCCGCCCCTGCCCGCCGCACCGCCGAATCCCACGCTGGGCGATCTGCTCACCGACGCCCGGACCCAGGCGGCCACGGGCCGGCTCGAGGCCGTGGCGGAACTCGGGCGGCTGCTTCACGCCAACGAATTTCGCGCGGAGGCCGAGGCCTGCTGGCGCGTGCTGACCCGCGAGCAACCCCGCGAAGCCCGCTGGCACTACTATCTCGCCGATCTGCTGCGCATGGCCGGCGACCAGGCCGGGGTGGAAGCGGCGCTCGAGGCCACCGTCGCCGCGGACCCACAGGCCGCGACCGCGTGGCTGCAGCTGGCCGAAATGAAGCTCAAGAGCGGCCGGCTCGACGCCGCGGCCGCCAGTTACCAACGGCGCCTCTCCCTGCTGCCCGGCGATCCCTACGCCGAACTCGGCCTCGCCCGGATCGCGCAACTGCAAGGCCGCCGCGAGGACACGCTCGCGCAACTCGAACGGCTGCTGAAAAAGCATCCCAAATTTTCCGCCGCCCAGAACCTCTACGCCGAGCTGCAGGCCGCCGCCGGCCGGGAGGAGCTCGCCGACCTACACCGCTGGCTCGGGCGCGACGCCGGCCGTTTCCGGGAGGCCGAAGACCCATGGATCGAGGAACTGAACGCCCGCTGCCACGAGCCGCGGCGGCTCTGCCATCTTGGCGTCATCGCCTACCAGACCGCCCAGGGCGACCGCGGCCGGGCCCGGTTCGAGCAGGCCATCGCCCTCGCGCCGGGCTACGCCCTCGCCCATGAGCTGCTGGGCGCGCTGCTCCTGGAGGAGGGTGCCGCCGAAGCGGCCCGCGACACGCTGCTCCGCGGCATCGAGAACGCGGCGACTGACTCAGCGCCGACCGCCATGCATTTTCTCAAGCTGAGCGAAGCCTACGAAGCCCTGAAGCAACCCGGCCCCGCGCGCCGCACGCTCGAGGTGGGCCTGCGCCGGCATCCGGATTCGGCCGACCTGCTGCACGCCTGGGGCAACCGGCTCAAAGCCGAGGGCAGCCGCGCGGAAGCCGCCGCCGCCTACCGCCGGGCGATCGAGGTCAATCCGGCCTTCGTCGAGGCCGACTTCGCGCTCGCCGTCCTGCTCGTGGAAGCGGAGCGGCTCCAGGAAGCCGCCCAGGCGCTGCAACGGGCGCTCACCATGCAACCAACCTTCCCCAAGGCCATGCTGCTGCTCGCCCGGCTGGAAGTGGACGCCGGCCGCGTGGAGGAAGCCGGCCGCTACCTGCTGCCCCTGCTCAAGGCGAATCCCGGAGAGCCTGAGATCCGCCGGATCACGGCCAGCTGGCGGCTGCGCGCCGGCCGCGCGCTCGAACAACGGGATCCGGCCGCGGCGGAGCGTCACTATCGCGCCGGCCTCGCGCTGCAGCCCGAGCATCCGGAACTGAACGCGGGCCTCGGGGTGCGGCTGCTCGTCACCGAGCGCGCTGCCGAAGCCGTGCCGTTCCTGGAAATTTTTCAGCGCGCCCAGCCGGCCAATACGCAGGCCGCGCTCTTTCTCGGCCAGGCCTACGCGCAGGCCGGCCGCATGGCCGACGCGCGCCGCGTGCTCACGACCGGCCTGCACCAGGCCGAGCAGGCCGGCCAGACCGGCACGGCCGGCCATTTCCGCGAAATCCTCGGGATGCTGCCGCACTGAGCCGGCGAACCGGGAATTCTGCTCGCCCGCCGGGCCGATTGGCTTGTGCTGGAGCCATGTCCCCCGGCAACCCCCAGGCCACGCGCTGCCCCGGTTCCAACGGCGCGGCCCTCCCGCGACTCGGTGTCCTGCTCGCGGCGGCGCTCGGCCTGACGGCCACGGCGAGCGAACCCGGCCTGGAGGCAACTCCGCTCGCGCTCCGCTCCGGACCACCCGGTGCGACGATGTTCACCGCACTGCCTGCGGAGCAGACCGGCCTCCGGGGCGAAAACCATTTCGGCGATCCGCACATGTGGGGCCGGCGCTACACGGAGCTGATGAACGGCGCCCTCGGCACGGGCGTGGCGGTCGCGGATTTTGACGGAGACGGCCGGCCGGATGTCTTCGTGGTGAGCAAGACCGGACCGAGCCGGCTGTTCCGCAACCTCGGCGGCTGGAAATTTGCCGACGTCACCGTGGCCGCCAGCCTGGCCCGGCCCGAGGACCTGACCAAAACCGACCGCACCGACTGGACGCAGGGGGCGACCTGGGCCGACGTGAACAACGACGGCCGGCTGGACCTGTATGTCTGCCACTTCAACGCGCCGAACAAACTCTTCGTGAACCGCGGCGACGGCACCTTCCGCGAGGAAGCCGCCGCGCGCGGGCTCGCGCTCACGGATGCCAGCGGCCTGGGCGTGTTCTTCGACTACGACCGCGACGGCTGGCTCGACGTCTATGTGCAGACCAACCTGCTCGACTCCGCCAAGTCGCCCAACGGCCAGCGCGACCACCTCTTCCGCAACCGCGGCGACGGCACCTTCGAAAACGTGAGCGACCGCGCCGGCATCACCGGCGAAAACCTCGCCCATGCGGCCGTCGTCTGGGACCACGACGACGACGGCTGGCCCGACCTCTACGTGGCCAATGACTTCACGGCGCCCGACCGGCTCTACCGCAACAACCGCGACGGCACCTTCACCGACGTGATCCACCGCGTCGCGCCCGTCATGCCCTACTCCTCGATGGGCGCCGACTTCGGCGACGTGGACAACGACGGCCGCACGGACCTCCTCGTCGCCGACATGGCGGCGACCAGCCACGAAAAGGACCAGCGCGGCATGGCCTACTCCCGCACGCTCAAAGGCAACTCGGCCGATCCGCGCCCCGGCGAGACGCCGCAGCACTCCCGCAACGTCCTCCTTCTCGGCACGGGCGCCGGCCGCATACGCGAAGCCGCGCACCTGGCCGGCCTCGTGGCCACCGACTGGACCTGGTCGGTGCGCTTCGAGGATCTCGACAACGACGGCCGGCTCGACCTGCACGTCACCAACGGCATGGTCCGCGAATACCAGAACGTGGACCTGCTCGACCGGATGGTCATCGCCGAGACGCCCGCGGAGCGCGTCAACCTCATGCGCGCCAGCCCGCGTCTGGCCGAAGCCAATCTCGCCTTCCGCAATGCGGGCGACCTGCGCTTCGAATCCGTCGGAGCGAGGTGGGGCCTTGATCAGCGCGGCGTCAGCTTCGGTGCGGCGTTTGCGGACTTCGACGGCGACGGGGACCTGGACGTCGTCTACGCCAACCACGAGGACCATCCCACCCTCCTGCGCAACGACAGCGCCGACGGCCACCGCGTGATGATCGCCCTTCGCGGTATGACCTCGAACCGGTTGGGCGTCGGCGCGACCATCCGTCTCGAAACCGGCAGCGGAACACAGCAGCGCACGCTCGCCCCGGCCCGCGGCTATCTCTCCAGCGGCGAGCCCATCCTGCACTTCGGGCTCGGCCGGGAGGCGGTCATCCGCTCGCTCACCGTCGAGTGGCCGAGCGGCCACGTGCAGCGCTTCTCCGACCTGCCGGCGGACCGGCGGTTCACGATCACGGAACCGGCGGGCACGGCGGGCACGGCGGGCACGGCGGCGCCCGGCGCCGCCACGCCCGCGCAGTTCGGCGAAGCGGGGGCCGCGCACGGACTCGCGATCGCGGTCGAGGAAAGTTTCGACGCCGAGAACCAACCCCTGGTCGCCACGCGTTTCGACCGCCTCGGCCCGGCCCTGGCCTTGGGCGACCTCAACGGCGACGGTGCGGACGATCTGGTGATCGGCGGCACAGGCCGGCAGCCGGCGGGCATCCATTTTCGCCAGGGCGCGCGCTTCGTGCCCGGTGGCACGCTTCCGCCCTCGCCGGTGGACGACGGCCCGCTGCTCCTGCTGGACTTCGACGGCGACGGCCGCACCGACCTGCTGCAGACGAAGGCCGGGGCCAACCGCACCGCCAATTCCCCTTCCTTCCAGCCGGTGCTCCACCGCAACAGCGGTGCCGGTCTGACCCCGCAGCCCGACGCACTGCCGCCACTGCCGATCAGCGTGGGCGCGGCCGTGGCCGCTGATTTTGACCGGGACGGTCGGCTGGATGTCTTCCTCGGCGGACGGGTTCTGCCCGGCCGCTATCCGCTCCCTCCCCGCAGCGTGCTCCTCCGGAACACCGGCGGGCGGTTCGAGGACGCGACCGACGCGCTGGCCCCCGGGCTGCGCGAGGTGGGAATGGTGCGTTCCGCGCTCTGGAGCGATGTGGACGGCGACGGCTGGTCCGATCTGCTGCTCGCGCTGGAGTGGGGCGGCGTGCGGTTCTTCCGAAACGACGCCGGCCGCGGTTTCACGGACCGCTCGGAGGCCGCCGGATTTGCCGCCGCCGGCACCGGTTGGTGGACCTCGCTGGCCGCCGCAGACTTCAACGGCGACGGCCGGCTGGACTACGTCGCGGGCAATGTGGGACTCAACACCCCCTACCAGCCGCCGGTTCACCTCTTCGCCGGCAGCTTCAAGGGCGGCACGACCATCCAGGTTGTCGAAGCCCACGAGCAGGACGGACGGCTCCTCCCGCGGCGCACGCGCAAGGAATTCGGCGCGCAGATCCCGGCCATTCTCCAGCGCTTCCCGCGCAACGACGCCTACGCGCGCGCCACGCTGACCGAACTGCTCGGCACCGACAAACTGGCCGCCGCCCGGAAGTTCACCGCCTCCGAGCTGCAAAGCGGCGTGTTTCTCAGCCAACCCGACGGCACGCATCGTTTCACCGCACTGCCGCGACCCGTCCAGATTGCGCCCGTGCAGGGCATGGCGGCGGGCAACTTCGACGGCGACGGACACGCCGACCTTTTTTTGCTCCAGAATTCATACGCCCCAAATCCCGGCTTGGGTCGCTTCGACGGCGGGCTGGGACAATTGCTCCGCGGCGACGGTCGTGGCGGTTTCACCGCGGTCGCGCCCCCGGTCGGAGGATTGGTGGCGGACGGCGACGCCAAGGCGCTCGTGATGCTCGATCTCGACGACAACGGGTGGCCCGACTTCCTCGCCAGCCGCAATCAGGCCTCCACCCTGGCTTGGACAAACCACGGCCGGCCTGATCGGCATGCGTTGCAGATCCGCCTTCAAGGCCCGCCCGGCAACCCGACTGCGGTGGGCGCAACGCTCCGGCTTGAACAGACCGATGGCACGGTGCAGATGGCGGAGATCACCGCCGGCAGCGGCTACTACAGCCAGACTACGGCGACGGCCTACTTCGGCTGGCCGGACGGCAACGCACCGCGCCGGATCCTCATCCGCTGGCCCGATGGTGGCGCCACCGACCACGTGTTCATGGAAACGCCCCCGCCGGTCCTGACGATCAGCCGCCCCTGATTGGTCCACCTTTCCCGCGCCGGAAGTATTTGGGTTGGCTGTGGGTCAGCGCGCTTGCGCGCGCCCAGGGAAAGCGCGCGCAAGCGCGCTGCCCACGGAAGCACGATGGAAATTCTCACCACCGAGAACCGCCGGATTTTCCCCAGCCGCAGAATTCTCATCAAATGCCTCTTCGTTCAGCCCGAATGAAGCGATTGCCGGTGTTGCCCGCTGCAGGAGCAGCGGGATTTTCCCGTGCGTTCGTGAATTCCTGTCTCTGCGCTCCGCACAGGGCTACCCCTGCTTCCGGGCAATAGCGGGATCCCGGATCAATCCGGTCCCTTGAGGTTTTCAAACCGGCTGGATCGCCACAGCGCGCTTCGCGCACCTCGCGATGACGAGATTCAATTTTCCGCGGGTAAACCTCAACCGTCTCAAACCGAGACCCAGGCATTACGGTTGGCGGTGACCGGGACCGGCCGGCCGGTGCAAAAAAAAGCGCCTCTCCCGAGGGAGAGGCGCGAAGTCTGAATCCTAGACCGGGTTTAGAACCGGAAGGTGTTCGTAAGCGACCAATACTGACGGGGCGCGATACGATAACCTGCTCCGCTTCCGTCGGGCTGGACCGTGATGGGAATCAGGTCGTTGCCCTTGCCGATGCTGCGGACGTTGAGCTGGACGCGCCAGTCAACCTTGTCGAACAGCTTGCGGCCGTAGCCAACCCAGGCGTCGATATCGGTCTCGGCCGGTCCCTTGTAAGGATTGGCCAGATCGAAGGTGATCTTGCCCGCGGAGGTCACGCCCGGGGGATAACCGATCGTGACATCGCTCTGGTAGCGCAGGGCGACACCGGCGTTGAAGCCCTTCAGGCGGCCCTCGGTGAAGTCATAGTTGGAGATGACGTTCACGCGCCACTCACGCAGTTCCGGCACGTTGGTGCCTTCCTGCAGAGCGCGGGCGGCCCACTCGGAGCCAACGTTCTGATTCCACTGGAACAGGGCGGTTTCGTTACCGGCACCACCCCACCAGATGCGGAGGTCACCACCCGGACGGAAGGTCGCGCCGTTCACATCGGTAGCGGTCTTGTTGAGGAACTGCTCATAGGCCGTCACGAACTCGGCAAGATTGGCACCACCGATGTTCTTGCGGGTGGCGGAGGTCTTGCTGGCGTTCAGCGTCACGCGCCAGTTGCGCGTGGGCTGGGCGTTGAGCTCGATTTCGTAACCCTTCGAGAAGCTGTCTTCCGTGAGGGAGAAGCCGGCGGGCGTCGTGTTGGCAACCATGCCCGTGCGGGTGGTCGGATCGATCTTCCAGGCGGCATACATTTTCTTGGCCACCGCGCTGTTCTGCCACTGACGCCAGGCGGCGATGGCAGCGACCTCGCGATCCGGAGCATCGGTCCAGTTGGAACGGCTGTAGGTGGGATCCGTGCTGATACCACTGGAATCACCGAAGCCGGTCCAGTTGTATTCGAACACGTTCACCCAGTCACCGGACCAAGCCTGCGAAGCACCCAGGAACCAGGTGCCGCCGAGGCCGTTGCTGTTGGCGTAGTTGACGGCGGTCTCGTAGCGGTTGACCTTGAGCGAGTATTTGCCGTCCTTGGTCTCGAGCAGGATGCCGAGGTCCTTCGTCTCACCGGCAGGGAGCGGGATGTCCACACCGTAGATGTCCTTACGACCGGCGAAGGGCTGGAAGTTTTCGGCCTTGTTGTAGAACAAGGTCACGCGAACCGGCAGTTTCTCGGCCAGGTTTTTGATCACGGGGAGTTCGTCCAAGTGACCGACGATCGAGTAGCTGCGGGAGGTGCCCTCGAGCTCGCTCATGGCCTTGCCATCCAGCGTCCAGTAGGTGGGATCCCACTTCAGGAAGCCAAGGTTGCCACTGGCGAAGTGCGTGTTGTTGTTCTGCGACATTTCAACCGCGCTGGCCGTGTCCTTGCGATAGCCGTAGGTGCCGACGAGACCACCGTCGAAGAGGTGGGCCTGCCAGACAAAGGCCTTGGACTCGGTCTTGTCCTTGCGAAGGCGACCATTGGTGGTGAGCAAATCCCGGTTCGTTTGGGAGGACTCGGAATCGGTGATCTTGAACGGAGCGTTGATCCAGCCGCGATAATTGGCCGAATTTTCGGACTGGAACGAATTGCGACTGGCGTTGCCGACCGGATAATACGGATTCTCCCAAGGATCAGCCGGATTCACGCCGGTGGCGATCCAGGTCGAATCGAAGAAGCGGATCGTGCCGCCGGAGGCTTCGTTCAGGTTCTGGATGCGGGGCAGGTAAGCACCCGAGGCGGAGGAGCGACTGGCCAGCGAGTTGCCGAGGTAGATCACGCGGTTGACCGCGAAACCGTTGTCGGTGAAACGAATGCCGTCGCCACCGTCAAAGAGGGTGCGGTAGGCGTTGTCGAGCACGGCATAGCGCTGCCAGCTGCGATCTTCGCGGTCGAGGTTGTCCTCGGACCACAGACCCGTGAAGGTGTGGCGGCCCAGGAAGTTGCCGAGCCAGCTCTCGCTCTTCTTGGAGAAGTCGTGGGTGAAGAACGCGGTGGCGCGGGTCGAATCGCGCGCCGAATCGTAGCTGCGATTGCCACCCTGACCGCTGTCGGTCACGAAGGCGCGGCCGACGTTGGGGTTCTTGGTGCCGTTGGCGAAACGGACGCCGTTGGAACCGGCGGCGGTGCCATCGGAATAGACATCCATGATGTCGATGTAGATGGCCTGGCGACCACCATCCAGGAGCGCAATCTGGCCGTTGCTGTAGTTCTGCTTGTTATAGACCACCTCGAAGCCGAACTTGTCGTCCATGAAGGTCTGCGCAATGGAGGCGGACATCGAGTCGAAGTCCGACCATTCCCACTTGTTGGGACCATCAAGCAGGTTGTTGTAGAAGTCGAAGACCGAGTTGTCGGTCAGCTGCTTGTTCTTGTAAACGCCGAACTCGGAGTAGGGCAGGCCGGCTTGACGCGCAAATCCGTCATAGGAGTTGATGCCCACCGGACGATGGAAGGCGAACTCGCCCACACCGTTGTCGTCGGCGCCGCTGGAGTTGATGCCGCGGGTGGCACGGATTTCCCAGATCCAGTAGCTCGGAATGCCGCCATCGGTGGCGTAGAAGGCATTCGGGCCGCCGAACTGCTGGCCATAGTTGCCGAGCCAAGGCTGGAAGTAGGGGCTGAAGAAGCCCGAATCCGCACCGCCGTTGATCTTCGGACGGGCCTGGCCGGCGTTAGCCGCACCGGAGTTGTCGTCCATCACAATGTGCGGGTTGAAGGTCTGCTTGTTCAGGTTGGGGATCGCACGGGGATCGCCCTTGGTGATGGTGGTCACCACGCCGGTGGAGGGATTGCGGATACGGCCGTTTTCAATGTATTTGCCGTTGGTGGTGCCAGTCGCGAACCACGGCGTGATATAGTCGGCCGGGGGCAGGGTGCGGGGACGGTTGCTGTTGATGTCACCCTTCTCGAAGCTGGCCTTCACGATGGTGCGAGCGCCACCCTTGCGGAGGAACTTGGGCTCCCAGCGGACGGCACCCATGAAGCGCTTGTCGTCTTCATAGGCCGGGTCCTGCTGGAATTTCTCGTTCTCGTGGAGGGCCATGACGCGAATGGCGAGCTGGTCCTTGAGGAGCACGCGGTTGACATCGAGGGTCGCGCGGGCGCTGCCCCACTGGTCGGTCTGGAAGGAGACTTCGTTGGAATTGCGATAGGAAGCCTGCTTGAGACCGACGTTGATGATGCCGGCGGGCGAACCCTGACCGAACAGAATCGAGTTCGGGCCGCGCTGCAGATCCACGCGATCGACGTTGAATCCGTCCCACGGAATGTCGGACAGGAAGTAGTCGCGGGTGTTGTCCGCCGCCGCCAGACCGCGCACGCGCGTGTTCTGGTTGGGATTGCGGAAGCGGCTGGACTCGTCGAGGAACGCGCCGTCACCCGTGCCGGCAAAGTTGCCGTTCAGGTTGCCGACTTCGGTGCCCACGGTGTATTGCAGCAGCGATTCGTTGCTGGTGGCGCCGATGTCCTTGAGGAATTGGGCGTTGATCACCGTCACTGCGTTGCCGATGTCGCGCAGTTCGGTGTTAAGGCGGTTGCCCGCGAGTGTCGTGGCGGAAGCGTAGCCGGTGTCCGCCTCTGCCGAGACTTCGAACGGCGAGAGCACGAGCACGTCTTCTTCTTCCGTCTGACCTGCCGCGGCGGAAGCCGGGGCAGTCTGTGCATATCCCCACGTGGCGGACAGCACGAGGGTGCCGAGCATGGATAGCCCGCACCGGAGTGTGCGTTTCTTGGTGTTCATACGAGGTAACGAGGTAAGGTTCGGGGTAAGGAGTGACCTGTGAGGTCGTGAACCTTGGGTGGCGCAACACAATGTATGCCTGAAGCGGAATCAAAGGAGCACACGGTCTAACTGTAGCGCGTTTTCAGCATGGCTGCGCTGCCACAGAGGCATAGGATTGGAACTTCGTCTTGCCCAATACCGGCCAACGCGGCCTTTTTCCCCTCCTCTCCCTTCCCCTTCCCCACCATGTCCCTCTACATCGGCATCGACAGCGGCACCCAGAGCACCAAGGCGGTCGTCCTCGACCTCAATGAAAAGAAGATCGTCGCGGAGGCGAAAGCCCCGCACTCCCTCATCGCCGGCCTGCCCGCCGGCCACATGGAGCAGCACCCGCAGGAATGGACGGCCGCGCTCGACTCCGTGATCACGCAGGTCGCCGCGAAAATCGACGGCTCGCGGGTGCGCGGCATCGGCGTCTCCGGTCAACAGCACGGCTTCGTGCCGCTGGACGACAAGGGCGACGTCATCCGCCCCGCCAAGCTCTGGTGCGACACCAGCACGACCGCCGAGTGCGACATTCTCACGAAGAAACTCGGCGGCACCAAGGCTGCCATCCGCACCGCCGGCCTCGCCTTCCTCCCGGGTTTCACCGCCCCGAAGATCCTCTGGCTGAAGCGCCATGAGCCCGCCAACTACAAGCGCCTCCGCCACGTCCTGCTCCCGCACGACTATCTGAATTTCCATCTCACGGGGAATTACTTCATGGAATACGGCGACGCCTCGGGCACCGCGCTGATGGACGTCCGCAAACGCGTCTGGTCGCAGCCCGTGATCAGGGCCCTCGACAAAAATCTCGCCGACTGGCTCCCGCCGCTCTCACCCTCGCACACGCCCGCCGGCACGCTTCGCCCGGCCCTCGCGCTGAAATACGGTTTCTCCAGCGACGTCATCGTCAGCGCCGGCGGCGGCGACAACATGATGGGCGCCATCGGCACGGGCAACGTCACGCCCGGCGTCGTCTCCGCCAGCCTCGGCACCAGCGGCACGATCTACGCCTACGGCAGCAAACCCGTCGTCGATCCCAACGGCGAGATCGCCGCGTTCTGCTCGTCCACCGGCGGCTGGCTCCCGCTGCTCTGCACGATGAACGTCACGCTCGTCACGGAGCAGTTCCGCCAGCTGTTCAACTGGGACCACGCGCAGCTCGAGCAGGCCGTCGCCAGCGCCCCCGCGGGTGCCGGCGGTCTCTCTCTCCTCCCCTACCTCACCGGCGAGCGCACGCCCAACCTCCCGAAAGGCACCGGCGTCTTCAGCGGCCTCAGCCTCAACACGCTCAACCCCGGCCACCTCGCGCGCGCCGCGATGGAGGGCGTGACGATGAACATGAACTACGGCCTGCGGCGCCTCACCGCGCTCGGCATCAAGCCCAAGGAGATCCGCGTCACCGGCGGCGGCTCGCGCTCCGCCTACTGGCGCCAGCTCATGGCCGACATCTTCGGCGTGCCGGTTGTCGCCATGGTCGAGGACGAAGGGGCCGCGCTCGGCGGCGCGCTTCAGGCCGCCTGGTGCGAAGCCCTCGCGCAGGGCAAGAAGGCGAAGCTCACCGACTTCACCACCGGCATCGTCGCCCTCAACGAATCCACCCGCTGCACCCCCGACGCCAAGCGCAAGGCCCTCTACCGGAAACTCCAGGACCGCCACGAGGCCCTCAGCAAGCAACTGCGCCCGCTCTTCGCGTAAGGTCCATCGAGGTGCGGCCTGCCAGCCGTAGCCATGCGAGTTCCGAATCGGCCACGAAACGCCGTCCTTTGCCTGGCCTATGGACGGCAGTCTGTCGAAGTAACCCCAACTTGCGCTGACGGGAACCACAAGCTGTCCCAAATCTCCTCAGAGAACGATGGGGTGGCCGAGATTCGGGCTATGGCCCGCTTCACTATCTGGGAGCGAGTTCGGCGGCGGCCGTCGGCGGACATTGCCCGCAGGACAAACATTGCACCCGGTGCTGACAGATGCTGCCGAACAGGGTGATTTCCTCGCGCCCGATCAACCGGATGACAGACTGAAGTTCGGTCACGTCCTGCGCACGTTCGTCGGCGCTCGTCACCGGCGTTCGCCTCAGATGCACAAGCACAAGGGCCTCCAGCAAGGATTGCTCCGCTGCCCGGAAATAGGCGAGAAAAGGGCTGAGGCCGCACGGGCAGAGGAAGGGGGGCGGTCGGCGTTCACTCGGCGGGCGTTTGAGCGTGGCAAAGATCCGATCCAGCGTGTGGTCGAAGAGGTGCATAAGCACCTCAGGCTCTGCCAAGGGCGTTGTCACCGGTTCGGTGCGCAGCAGCACGGCCCAATTCTGGCGGATGCGCGCACGCCGCGCGCAGGTGATTTAGGACAACCGGCTGCATGGAATCATCCGATCATAGTAGCCGGCGCGGAATGCCTCTGCGCGCCTATTGCCAGAATTAGTCCACGGATTGACCCGGTCCTCGTTGAACAGGGGCAGATTGCAGCCGGTCGCAGGGTTGCCTCGGCTTTCTGCTCGGGTGGTAAACACCGGACGTGATGCAAGCTTGAGCCCGGTCAAGGT
>JAUPWC010000381.1 GCA_030916665.1 Verrucomicrobiota bacterium | reverse complement strand
CCTTCCTTGGCATCCAGCTCGCGGTGGCCGGGCAGGAAGGGAACGAGTTGTTTCGCCACGCCGATGGGGCCCACGCCGGGGCCGCCGCCGCCGTGCGGGATGCAGAAGGTCTTGTGCAGATTGAGGTGGCAGACGTCCGCGCCGATCAAGCCGGGCGAGGTGAGGCCGACTTGCGCGTTCATGTTCGCGCCGTCCATGTAAACCTGGCCGCCGTGCGCGTGGATCACGTCGCAGATCTCGCGGATCGCGGTCTCGAACACGCCGTGGGTGGACGGGTAGGTGACCATGAGCGCGGCGAGGTTCTTGGCGTGCTCGGCGGCCTTGGCCTTGAGGTCGGTGACATCGATGTTGCCGTTGGCATCGCAGGCCACGGGCACGACCTTGAAGTTGCACATCGCGGCGCTGGCGGGATTGGTGCCGTGGGCGCTGGTCGGGATGAGGCAGATGTTGCGGTGCCCCTCGTCGCGCGACTCGTGGTAGGCGCGGATGACGAGCAGGCCGGCGTATTCGCCCTGCGAACCGGCGTTGGGCTGGAGCGACACGGCGGCGAAGCCGGTGATTTCCGCGAGCCATGTTTCGAGGTCGCTGAAGAGGCGCGCGTAGCCGCGGGTCTGTTCGGCGGGAGCGAAGGGATGCAGCTTGCCGAACTCGGCCCAGGTCACGGGGAACATCTCGCTCGTGGCGTTGAGCTTCATCGTGCACGAGCCGAGCGAGATCATCGAGTGGACCAGCGAGAGATCCTTCAGCTCGAGCCGCTTGATGTAGCGGAGCATCTCGTGCTCGGTGTGGTAGCGGTTGAAGACGGAGGCGGTCAGGAACGGTGAGGTGCGCGCAAAAGCTGTAGCCGGGGTCGCTGACCCCGGTCCGGGCTCAACGAGCCCAGCTACGTCCAAGGTGGCGGATTCGCTGAAGCAGGCGAGGAGGGTCTGCACTTCCTCGACCGTGGTGACCTCGTCGAGCGAGAGGCCGACGGTGTAGTCGTCCACCACGCGGAGGTTCATCTTCTTCGCGGCGGCGGCGGCGTGGACGCGCGTGGCGGCGACGTTGCCGACCGTGAGCGTGTCGAAGACGGGTTCGGCGTTGATGGTGGCGCCGGCGGTCTTGAGGGCGGAGGCGAGGAGGTTGGTCAGGCGGCGCGTGCGGGCGGCGATGCGCTTCAGGCCCTCGGGGCCGTGATAAACCGCGAACATCGAGGCCATGACGGCCAGCAGCACCTGCGCGGTGCAGATGTTGGACGTGGCCTTGTCGCGGCGAATGTGCTGTTCGCGCGTGCCGAGGGCGAGGCGCATGGCGGGGTTGCCCTGCGCGTCCTTGGAGACGCCGACGAGGCGGCCGGGCATCTGGCGCTTGAACTCGTCCTTGGTGGCGAGGAAGCCCGCGTGCGGACCGCCGAAACCCATGGGCACGCCGAAACGCTGGGCCGAGCCGACGGCGACATCGGCGCCGAACTCGCCCGGCGCGCGCAGCAGCGTGAGCGCGAGCAGGTCGGTGGCGACGACGCAGAGCGCGCCGGCGGCGTGGGCCTTCTCGAAGAACGCCGCGAAGTCGTGGATGCTGCCCGTCGTGTCGGGGTATTGCACGAGCACGCCGAAGACCTTGCCCGCGAATTCATACACGCGGTGGTCGCCGACGATGACGGAAACGCCGAGCGGTTTCGCGCGGGTGCGGACGATGTCGATCGTCTGCGGGTGGCATTTGTCGGAGACGAAAAAGACGGACGCGTCGTGGCTGTCGCCGAGTTTCACGCGGTGGGCGAGCATCATGGCCTCGGCGGCGGCGGTGCCCTCGTCGAGCATGGAGGCGTTGGCGATCTGCATCCCGGTCAGGTCGGTGACGAGGGTCTGGAAATTGAGCAGCGCCTCAAGGCGGCCCTGCGAGATCTCGGCCTGGTAGGGCGTGTAGGCGGTATACCAAGCCGGGTTTTCGAGGATGTTGCGCTGAATGACGCCCGGGGTCGCGCAGTCGTAATAGCCGGTGCCGATGAAGCTGCGGTAAACCTGGTTGAGGCCGGCGAGGCTGCGGAGCTCGGCCAGGGCGGCGGATTCGCCGGCGGCGGCGGGCAGGTTCAGTGCGCGCGGCAGCCGGATGCCAGCCGGCACGGCGGCATCGGCCAGGGCGTCCACCGAGGCGTGGCCGACGGCCTGGAGCATGGTGGCGACATCGGCGTCGGGGGAGCCGGTGTGGCGGCGTTCAAAGGTGTCGAGAGGGGCGAGGGAATCGCGCGGCGGAACCATGTTTGAAGCTACGCCCCCCGGCGGTGCCGTGCAACTGAGTTTTGAGCGCGGCGCGACCCATTAACCGCGGTTCTGCGGCGGGAAGCGAGGCTGCTAGGCGGGTCCGCTTCCCGGGCCGGATGCCCGCGGCCCAGCGGTGCCGTTTCTTCTGTGCCGGATATAAATCGGATATTTCACCCGCCGGTTCCCCATGGGCCGGTCATCCGGCGTTGCCTTGCGCAGGGCGGCGATTAGTCCCTGGGGGATGAAGCTACCCCTCCGACTCGCTCCGCTGTGCCTCGGGTTTGCTGCCCTGGCTTTTGCCCTCCCCTCCGCCCCGGCCGGCGAGGCCACCCCGCTCAATCCCTCGGGATTTGTCATCCGCCGCGGCACGAATCTCAGCCACTGGCTGTCGCAGGACTTCGGCTGGCAGCCGCGGTCGCAGTGGATCACGGAAAAGGATTTCCAGTTCATTGCGGAGGCCGGTTTCGACCATGTGCGCCTGCCGATCGACGAAAAGGAGCTGTGGCGGGAGGACGGTTCGCAAAACGAGGAAGCCTTCGCCCTGATGCTGCGGGCCATCGGGTGGGCGCGAGCGCACCAGCTGCGCGTGATCGTGGACCTGCACACGATCCGCACCCATCATTTCAACGCCGCCAACGAGGGCGGGCACAACACGCTCTTCACCGACCCGAAGGCGCAGGAAGCCTTCTTCGACCTCTGGCGGCAGCTCTCCGCGCGCCTGCGCGCCCAGCCGGTGGACGCCGTGGCCTACGAGATCATGAACGAGCCCGTGGCCGACGACCACGAGCAGTGGAACCGGCTCGTGGCCGGCGCCCATGCGGTCATCCGGAAAATGGAACCGGACCGCGTGCTTATCATCGGCTCGAACCGCTGGCAGATTCCGCCGACCCTGCCGTTCCTCAAGGTGCCGGCCGGCGACCGCAACATCATCCTGAGCACTCACACCTACGCGCCGTTCCTCTTCACCCACTACACCGCGAACTGGGCGCCGACGAAGGTTTACCAGGGCAAGGTCCGCTACCCGGGCCCGGTGGTGACCGAAAAAGAATTCGCCAAGTTGACGAAGTCCGACCCGCGGGGCGAGTTGAAGGACCTGATCGGCACGGCCCGCGACAACTGGGGACCGGAGCGCATCGCCCAGGAGCTCGCCCCGGCGATTCAACGCGCCCGCGAACTCGGGCTGCAGTTGTATTGCGGCGAGTTCGGTTGTCTGCCCACCGTGCCGCGCAAGGACCGGCTGGCCTACTACCGCGACATCGTCGCCGTGATGGAGTCGAACGGCATGGCCTGGGCCAATTGGGAATACAAGGGCGACTTCGGCGTCTATGAATGGCGAGACCCCAAGCAGACCGAATGGAAGCCGGACCAGGAGCTGCTCGACATCATGCTGGCCGGGGCGAAGAAGAAATGACGTTGCCGGCCCCGGCCCGATGACCCGCCGCGAACGCGCCGCCTATGTGGATCGCCGTCTCGCGGAGCTTTATCCCGAGACGCCGATCCCGCTCGACCACCGCGACCCCTACTCACTGCTCGTGGCGGTCGTGCTGTCGGCGCAATGCACCGACAAACGCGTGAACGAGGTCACGCCGCACCTGTGGGCCTTGGCGGACAACCCGGC
Organism: Verrucomicrobiota bacterium; assembly: GCA_030916665.1. GTDB lineage: Bacteria > Verrucomicrobiota > Verrucomicrobiia > Opitutales > Opitutaceae > Lacunisphaera. The sequence goes on along the minus strand of JAUPWC010000381.1, from coordinate 7,821 downwards.
CGGCATGGCGCGCGTGCCGGTGACGAAGATTCAGGAGGTCATTCGCCCCTGCGGGCTTTCGCCGAAGAAATCCAAGGCGGTGAGCGAACTCTCGCGCCTGATCTCGGAGCGCCACGGCGGCGCGGTGCCGCGGACCTTCGACGAACTCGAAGCGCTGCCGGGCGTGGGCCACAAGACGGCGTCGGTCGTCATGAGCCAGGCGTGGGGCGTGCCGGCGTTCCCCGTGGACACGCACATTCACCGGCTGGCGAAGCGGTGGAAATTGAGCGACGGACGCAGCGTCGAGCAGACTGAGCGTGATTTGAAGAAGCTGTTCCCTGAGGCGCACTGGAACCAGCTGCACCTGCGCATCATCTTTTACGGCCGCGAGCACTGCACCGCCCGCGGCTGCGACGGCACGGTCTGCGAAATCTGCCGGACGCTGTTTCCGGCCCGCAAGCGAACGCTCCGGCGTTGATCCGGGGCGGCCGACCGGGTTTGCTCCCGCCATGCACGCGCTGGTCGCCTTCGACAAATTCAAGGATGGGCTCTCCGCCGCTGCGGCCTGCGAGATCGCGGTCGGGGCGTTGCAAGCGAGGCATCCGGATTGGACCTTCGACCTGTGCCCGCTGACGGATGGCGGCGAGTCGTTCGCCGAGATCATGACCGGGGCGGCGGGCGGGCGGATGGATTACCACGTCGTGCGCGGACCGCTCGGCGAGCCCGTGCGGGCAGGCATCGGCTGCGTCCGGGCGGCGTGCCTGTCTGCCGCCGTGTGGTCCCGCCTCACACTTTCCGGATCGGAAACGGTGGCGGTCATCGGCATGGCGTCGGCCAGCGGCCTCGAACTCGTGCCTGCCGCGCAGCGCAACCCGTGGCTCACGAGCACGCGCGGCACGGGCGAACTGATCGCGCTCGCGCACCGGGCCGGCGCCGATGTCATCCTGCTCGGAGTCGGCGGCAGCGCGACCAACGACCTCGGCTTGGGCGCGCTGTCGGCTCTCGGCTGGTCCTTCGCCCGCGATCCGATCCCGGCCAATTGGGCCGCCCTCCGTTTCATGGAAGGGCGCACGGAACTGCCGCCCGTGTTCATCGCGTGCGACGTGGTGAATCCGTTGCTCGGTCCGCAGGGTGCGACCGCGACCTTCGGTCCGCAAAAGGGCCTCGCTCCGGCCGACGTGCCGCGCCTGGAGGCCGAAGCTGCGCGCCTGGCCGCAAGGCTGTGCGACGCGGCGGGCAAACCGCGCAGTCTGGTCGAAACGCCGGGCAGCGGTGCGGCCGGCGGGATCGCGTTCGGCCTGATGGTCGCGGCCGGCGCGCGGCTGACGCCGGGATTTGATCTCGTCGCCGACTGGCTCGGTCTGGAAAAACGCATCGCTGCGGCCGATCTCGTGATCACCGGGGAGGGCCGGTTCGACGCGACGTCGCTCGCGGGCAAGGGGCCCGGCTCGTTGGTGCGGACCGCACGGAGCCTGGGCAATATGGCACACGTCTTCGCGGGCAGCCTCGGCTTGCCGGAGGATAAATTTCATCACGCCATCACACCGCCGGGAATGCCCTTGGGCGAGGCACTGCCGCGCTGTCCGGAACTGCTGGTTGCGGCGCTCGGCCGCGGATTGGGGTGAGGTTGGCTGATGGCCCGGTTGCACGGGCGGGGTGACGGACCGGAGCACGGGGTGCCGCTGGCAAGGATTCGACTGAACCCGGATTCCGCGATTGCCGGTGTGGCCTGCTGCGGGAGCAGCGGGATTTTCCCGTGCGGCCGTGAATTCCTGTCCCCGCGCTGCCCCTCAGCTCTTGGGCTGCAGTTGGGTAACCGCTCATCTTCGCTGATCTGCGCAGATGAGAGCGAAACGATCCAATTTTCTGCTTCCGGGCCGCACCGAGCAGGTGAGGTTTCTGCTGGCCGCCTGCGCCAGCCCTGCACCGAGGCGGAGTTGCTGGCGGCCCTGCGGCGGGAGTTCGGGGCCCGACAAAAGAATGGTTGATTTCGGGAGGAGGGCTCGCAACCGTCTGCCCCTCGTTTCGGACGCTTAGCTCAGTTGGTTAGAGCACGTGCTTCACACGCACGGGGTCACAGGTTCGAGTCCTGTAGCGTCCACCATGTCCAGAGTAAGGAGAGTCCGTAGAGTGAGCAGGGTTGTCATTCCTTGCTACGAAATGCCCTTGTTTGCCGGCTCTATGGCAACCAAACGGCAACCGTGTTAGCAACCAGACTGCAACCATGAGCAACTGGACACCACCCCGCGGAATTCGTTACAGCCATCGGCCAGAGCGCACCAACGCGCCCCACTTCCTCCACTGGCAGGAGGACGGCAAAAGACACGCGGCCGCCTACGAATCACCAAGCGCACGGGAAAAGGCGGCAAAGGCACTGGCCGAGAAGCGTAACGCCCACGGGGCCGATGTTCTCACCTTCGATCCGAAAGAGTGGCGGACATGGCTCTCCTTCAAAAACGCGGTGGGAGAAGTCGATCCGTTGCAGGTGGCCCACGAGTGGCTTGCCGAGCGCAAAAAAGCCGGCGTGGTTGCTTCCATCACGATCCGGGAGGCATCGGCCCGCTACTTGGAATCCCGAAAGAAAGACGGCATCGCTAAAGGCACACTCACACATGCAAAGATGGACATGGCCCGGTTTGTGGCAGCGTTCGGGGACAGGTTGCTTGCCCTCACCCCCGACGACATCAGGACATGGCTTGCCGCCCTGCCCTTCGCCCCGGTGACCAAGCGCAACCACTACAAGCGAGTAAGCGCCTTCTACGTGTGGGCACGGCTCGAAGGACTAGCCAGCGTCAACCCCTGCGAAAGCGTCCGGAGCCCAGCCCGTGTTTCCGATGACGTGACGGTCCTAAGTGCCGATGACGCCAAGAAACTCTTCCGCACCGCCCGGAGGCGACTTCCTCAGGTCTGTGCCCGTCTCGCCCTGGAGGCCTTCGCCGGCCTCCGGTTCTCCTCAGCGGCCCGGATTGTGAAGGCGGACATCAATTTCGCGGACAAGGGCATTACTTTGCCCGCTGCGAAGCTAAAAACCCGGAAGCGGCATTACATCGACGGCCTACCAGAAAACCTCTGGAAATGGCTGCGTTCGGCCCCTGCCGAAGCGTGGGCCATGACTGAGCGTCAGTATCTGACCTTGAAGGGTGATGCGTTCCGGTTAGCCGGCGTCCACAACCCCGGCAACGTGCTCCGACACTCGTTTTGCTCCTACCACGTCGCCCAGCACAAGGACGCCGCCCGGACCGCCGTCATCCTGTGCCACGCCAACCCGAGCACGCTTTACCAGCACTACAAGGGCCGGGCCACGGCAGCAGATGCCGCCCGATTCTTCGGAATCTGACTCCCGAGAACGTAGCTTGACAGCCGCCCCTGTCAGTTACGTTGAGATTGAACAAGGAAAGGCCGGCGCGGCGCGGCCGGCTGGCGCCGGCTCGCGCTCGCGCTCGGCATGAATGTTGTGACCAATAAAAAAGGCCGGCTTTCGCCGGCCTTCGTGTGTTGTGTAGGGAGGGATTAAGCACAAACGCGCGTCACCTCGGCTTGGTATCGATCAAGTGTATGGTGAAACTCGCTTCCGCCTGCTTTGACTACCTGCTGATATCGTCGCCCGTTCTGATTCGCGTTCGGCTTACGATTGATGCCAGACGGTCTCATTGGGAACCGGACCCCGGGGAACAAAGCTTGAAACTCACGAATATGATGCGTGATGCCTTGGGCTGTTTTCCCCATACGTTTTGCAAATGAACCAATGGTCTCGTAATGGATTATCTGTGGTCTGCAGAAATAGCAGAGAACCCACGTTCTGATAATGACGTATTCGGGATCTTGTCTTTGAGTAAGCCAGTCAAACAAACCCCCTAAACGATCGAGCATTAAAGCTATAAGTTCTCCCTCTCCAGAGTCCAAGGCTCGAAGCGAGTCTTGCCATAAGGCAAGGCTCTCGTCGTCAAACCGTTGACGCTCGAAGTCGGGCGTAATTTCCTTTTGGAAATCGTGCCCAACGCCCTGTTTGTCTTGCCGGTTACGGGGAATCATAACGGGTTAGACAAGTAGGCCCTTGACGCTGATCTTGCCTTTCTCGGTGGTGGCGTAGGTGACACGCACCTTGATTTCCGAAAAGAGCTTCGGGGGTTGATACGGAGAAGCGTCGTGTCGGTGCCGCATGGAATAGACCTGCTGGCCGTCCGAAACTTCGACAGTGGTTTGCGTGTATTTCTCCTTCTCCCACTCCTTCTCCTCCGTGCGCACGGCGATGACCGTGCCCTTGAGGTATAAACCGCCACTAAGCTGCGGCTGCGTTGCGGGGGATGCGGCCGAGGCCGCTGTATTGCTTGTGCTCATGTTTTATTTCTACTGCTTGGCTCGTGCTGATTGGAACAGTCCCGAAGCCGACGAGCTGTTGACGCTTCGTGACTGATTGGTGAACCCGAGCCAGATACAGCTCGGAAAATGGCATGCGCAGTTTGACGATGCTAAGGAACATCTCCCCGCGGTGGTTCGTCTCCGCCAAGATCGCCTTGCGTCGGTCCCACTCCATACGCTGGCCCAGCGTCAGCGGCAAAAGGCAGGAGCGCGGTTCCTGCTTCTTTGCTGTCCTGCGCTGGGCGTGGACAAAAAAACCTCTAGACCCCTGAAACACCCGAAGCCGTCCGCGATAGTTTTGCACCCACGCGGGAAGATCATCAGGCCCCTTCGCGACATACTTGAAGACGTAGAAAAGGTCACGCTGCTTGACCCGCTTTACGTTGACCCGGCCGAGGCCCCACCACTTTTCCAGCTCGGGAAGAATCTCGGGCGGAATCTGCTTGGTGTATTCCAAGAGGACGTGCCAGTGCGCGTATCCGTCTTCATGAAATTCCAGTTTCCAGCACCATTTGAATTCGCGGCCGATAGCCGCACGGAAACGGGCAAAGAACCGCCGCAGACGGTCCTTGCCGCGCAGATAGGCCTCTTCCCGGGAAATGTTCCTGACGGCGACTGTGAGGGTCACAAACCGCCAGTTGGTCATGTCCGGTAGTCCCGACCGCTGAAGACGACGCGCCTTCAGGTATGCACCCTCAGCCGTGAACCACGTTTCGGGTGTGTAGTATCGTAGCTCCATAGTATTCGCAGCCTTCTCCCCCACGCCCCTTCCCCCGCCCCCGCTGGGGGCAGGGAACCCCCCACCAAAAAGATGCCTGTAGGCTTCGCTCATGGCATCCCCTCCGGACGTCCTGCCCCCAGCTTCGCACGGTGCTCGCGTAGCATGCGATTGCTGCGTGAAACTCGCTCGATGCGCTCGGCACACGGACAAAATTGCGAGACCATGAACCATGCCCGCAATTCCGCCGCATGATGCGGGTTGGCCTCGAAATATTTGAGAAGGCCGCGCAATTGAGCCGACACTGGTTCAACGGAGGGCATTACAGGAGCGCCTTTTGTCCGTTGCTGAATCGTTCTAGCTCGGAAGCCGGTATCAGGTAGGCCCCGCCAACACGAACAGTGCGAATCACCCGAGCCGCGCACCTGTCCACGGTCCAACGATAAGACCGCCCTACAAGTTTGGCGAATTCCTTGGGTGTGTAACTTACCCGCGCAGGAGCCTGCATCGAGAGCGCTTGCTCGATGCGTTCGAGACGGGCGGCGATTGTTTCAAGTGTGACAGACATCGAATAGCAGCAATTAGCAGCGTATGCTGATAGTCTTGTCAACTGCGATATGCTGGCAAATGCTGCTCCCATGAGCACCGATCAAAAACCCGATCCTGCCAGCTTCGTGATTCTGAAACGCCGAATCACCGTCTCACTGCCTGAGCACATTGGAATGGCTATTGATCAGCGTGCTCGTCCGATGTCTGCGACGCCGACAGAATATGCGACCAACATTATCCGTTGGTGGTATGGCCAAGGATGCCCTGCCCTCAGCGAAGAGGAAAAGTTCTTACAAGAAGTGAGCGAAGAAGTTGGAGAGGCTATTCGCTACAAGAAAAAGCCGGCCAAAAAAGACGGAAAATAGAACAACCGAACGGCAACCACACACTTCCCATAGAGCGGAACGAAGGGCTCCTGTAGCGTCCACCATCGCGCTCAGATGGGATCTTCCTCGTTTGTTGAGGATTTCCGCACGCCGCGTCCGCAGTGCGCGGGGTAGCACGGTCGTCGCCAACAAGCTGTTCCCTCCGGTCCAGATTGACGCGCCGACAAGGGGAAGGAGTTAGCAGGTCGTAATTGAGCGTGGTATCCATGTCTGGGGACACGCTTCCACGCTACACCGCAATGACCCCAGTCGCCTTGATGCAGATCATGTAAGGGCGGACGCGCTGTCGGCCCGGGTGCGCTCTCGACTCCGTCGCAGCGGAGGCCGACAAACGACACCCCGCTCGGAGCAATTTCACGGAGTAAGATCGGGCTGGAAACAGTCAAAGTCTTGATCTGGATCAAGACTTTCCCTCAACCTGATTGAAGTAAAAATCACAACCGGTTGTGGTTCCGCGCCAATGACCCCACAACCTGTTGACCGGCGCCCCCCGGGAGAGAGTTTGCGCCTTACTGTTGTAAAACGTGACGGCCGGCTCGTTTCCTTCGACGAATCCAAGATTGTCCAGGCCCTCGCCAAGGCGGGCTTGGCCGCCCGCAGTTTCGATGAAACCGTCGCCGTCAAGCTGGCGGCCGGTGTCACCGGCAGCCTGCTGGCCCGCGCCGAAGGCGAGACCATCGGCATCGAGCAGATCCAGGACGAGGTTGAGCTCTGCCTGCTGCGAACCGGTCACCTGACCACCGCGCGCGCCTACATCGCCTATCGCGAGAAGCGCAAAGCCGCCCGCGCGGAGCAGCGCACCCAAGTGGACGTGGAGTCGTCCATCAACGAATACCTCCACCGCCAGGATTGGCGCGTGAACGCCAACGCCAACCAAGGCTACAGCCTCGGCGGCCTGATCCTCAACGTCTCGGGCAAGGTCACCGCCAACTATTGGCTCAGCCACATCTATCCGCCCGAAGCCGGCGCCGCCCACCGCAACGGCGACATCCATATCCACGACCTCGACATGCTGTCCGGCTACTGCGCCGGCTGGTCGCTGCGCACGCTCCTGATCGAGGGCCTCAACGGTGTGCCAGGCAAGGTCGAGGCCGGCCCGCCCAAGCACTTCCACTCCGCCGTCGGCCAGATCGTCAACTTCCTCGGCACGCTCCAGAACGAGTGGGCCGGCGCGCAGGCCTTTTCGTCGTTCGACACCTACATGGCTCCGTTCGTGCGCATCGATCGCATGAGCTATGAGGAAGTGCGCCAGTGCGTGCAGGAACTCATCTACAATCTCAACGTCCCGTCCCGCTGGGGCACCCAGACGCCCTTCACCAACCTCACCTTCGACTGGACCTGTCCCGAGGACCTGCGCGCGCAGGTGCCCATCATCGGCGGCAAGGAGCAGCCGTTCACCTACGGCGACCTGCAGGCGGAGATGGACCTGATCAACCGCGCCTACATCGAGATCATGAGCGGCGGCGACGCCAAGGGCCGCGTGTTCACCTTCCCGATCCCCACCTACAACATGACGCGGGACTTCCCGTGGGACTCGGAGAACGCCGAGCGGCTCTTCGCCATGACCGCCAAATACGGCCTGCCGTATTTCCAGAACTTCATCAACTCCGAGCTCAAGCCCAACATGATCCGCTCCATGTGCTGCCGGCTCCAGCTCGACCTGCGCGAGCTGCTCAAGCGCGGCAACGGCCTCTTCGGCTCCGCCGAGCAGACCGGTTCGCTCGGCGTCGTCACGATCACCTGCGCCCGCCTCGGCTACCTGCACCAGGGCGACGAGGCCGCGCTGATCCGCCGCCTCGACGAGTTGATCGAGATCGGCCGCACCAGCCT
>JAUPWC010000380.1 GCA_030916665.1 Verrucomicrobiota bacterium | reverse complement strand
CGGGGCTTTGACGAAGAATGCATGGTATTATCGCCAATCTGGAAGGGGTGCGTGGGCATTGGAGTGGGGGTAGCTGCTCAAAAGAAGCCATTTTGCAATAAGGGTGACGAATAAATAAAGTGCATCGTTTGTTACGATTTATCATCGAAACGCCCGCTGCTGGCATAGATGAAGCCGGGGCGACACGTATTCATACGTTTCGTGAATAGTATGTCTGCCGCATATAAGAAATATTGGTGCAAGCCGTCTAGGTCGGCCCCTCGTGGACCAGAGAGCATTTAAAGAGCCAACGCCCATGTCGTTTCGCGCGGCTTTTCGCGCTTTCCTGCTCTGCCTGGACTTCGCTGGAAACACTCCATTCTGGCGTCACCGGCCGCTCCACTGCTTCGGTGCATCCCATTTCCTCATCGCGCCGCTTCCGATCCGAGTGACCGGAGCTTTTCGGATCAATGATCTACGGGGCCAATCGCGCTGACCGCCAAACATCGTTCAACCGACGCCGCGATTCCCAACCAGTCCGTCGAGGATTGCTTGGACCAACACTCCACTTGGTCGGAAGCAACCTGCGCCTATGCCAAGGGCCCACCGATGTCCCTCTTCCTCCGTCGATCCACCGCTTTAATCTATGGACATGAATCATCCTGCAAAGGACGCACGTTACTGCGATCGATGCATGCCGGTGGCGGTCGCACGGGCTCGCCCGCCAGCTTCAGGTAGGTGACTGGAGAAAATCGCCCGATGGTTGACGAAGCGTGCGGCCAGCTTCACGGTGCCCGCGATTCGCGACCATGGGCCCTCATTCCACCACTGAACAACTGTTCGCGTATCTTCCTCCCGACCGCGGGCTCGCGCTTTTGCAGGGCGAAAGTTTGCCGGCGAAGTCCGAGGGATCGGTCCTGTTCTCAGACATCTCCGGGTTTACCCCCTTGACGGAGGCGGTGATTGCGCGCTTTGGCCCCCGTCGCGGGGGAGAGGAGTTCACGAACCGACTCAACGCGGTATATGACGCCCTGATCGGCGAGGTGGAGCTTTTTGGCGGCAGCATCGTCGGGTTCGCCGGTGACGCAATGGTGGTCTGGTTTGCGGGCAGCTCGGGCGCCCGGGCAGTGACCGTCGCCCTCCGGATGCAACGGGCGATGCAGCGCTTCAATCGGGTGGAATTGCCGGACGGCGAGACGATCTCGCTCGGCCTTAAGGTTGCGATCGCCTCAGGAATGCTGCGCCGCTTCGAGGTGGGGGATCCCGGCGTGCAGCTCTACGATGCGTTGGCCGGCGAGGTGATGGTGCGGGTAGCAGCCTGTGAGGGCGTGTCCAATCGCGGTGAGGTGGTGGTCGATGCCACGACCGCGCAGCAGCTCGGGGCAGACCTTTTGATAGGTGAGTGGCGCAAGCTGACCGAAGACCCAGCTGGCGGACAAGCGGCGGTCGTAACCGGCATGCGACAAGAAAGCACGCCGCAGCCACTGGTCGCCCCGACGTTTCCCCATGATGCCGCCGACCGGCTGCGGCCCTGGCTGGTGCCCGAGGTGGCCCGGCGCGTGATTGCGGGACAAATGGTCTTTCTCACCGAACTGCGGCCGGCCACGGCCTTGTTTGTCCGCTTCATGGGCATCGATTTTGAGCACGATGAATCGGGCCCGGCCAAGCTGAATGCCTACGTGCGCTGGGTGCAGGCCATTATCGCGCGGCTCGAGGGCGTGCTGGTCCAGCTCAGCATCGGCGAGAAAGGAAATTATTTTTATGCCGCCTGGGGGGCTCCTGTCGCGCACGACGATGACACCGTCCGGGCCGCCACGGCCGGACTGGAAATCGCCCGGCCACCCCGCGAGATCGCGGAGCTCATCACCGTCACGCAGGTCGGCATCACGAGGGGTACCATGCGGACCGGCGCCTACGGCAACGTGCGGCGGCGCACCTACGGCGTTCTCGGGGACGACACCAATCTCTCGGCCCGGCTGATGGCCAAGGCGGGACCGGGCGAGATTCTGATCAGCGCGAATGCGGCGGAGCGGCTGCCGGCGGGATTTGAGCTGGAATCCTTGCCGCTTATGAAGGTGAAAGGAAAAAAAGATCCGATCCCGGTTTTTCGCGTGGCGGGCCGAAGGCAGGCGGGAACGACCCAACCGATGGTGGTGGTGGGAGGTGAAGCGCCGCTGGTTGGCCGGAAGCGCGAGCGATCCAGCCTGATCGCGCGGCTGCAGCAGGCTGGCGGGGGCCGCGGTCAGGTGATAGCGGTCAGTTCCGAGGCCGGCATGGGCAAGTCCCGCCTGCTTGCCGAAGTGGTGCAGGCCGCGCGGCGGCTGGGTTTTGGGGTCTTTGCCGGCGAGTGTCAGGTGCTTTCACGCGAGGCCATCTACGCCGTTTGGATTCATATCTTTCGCACCTTCTTCGCCGTGCCCCCGGAGGCTGGCGCTCGGGAGGCGCTGGCCGTGGTGGAAGCGGCGCTTGATGAAGTCGGACCGGGACTGCGGGAACGTGCGCCGCTCCTTGCGCCGTTGCTCAACCTGGCGCTGCCGGACAACGACCTCACCCGCGGGCTCGATCCCAAGGTGCGCCGGGCGTCATTGGAGGGATTGATCGTCGAGTGCATCCGTGTGCGGGCGCGGTCCGGTCCGGTGCTCTTTGTCCTGGAGGAAGTCCATTGGATCGATGAGTCCTCCCGCAGCCTGCTGGCGGCAGTCGCGCGGGCGATGGTGCGGCTGCCGGTGGTGGTCTTGGCGGCCCACCGCCCTGCTCCCCTGCCGGAAGTGATGGGCCTGCCGGAGGGCGTCTTTGACCACGTGCACACCCTTCACCTCGGCGACCTGCCGCCGGAGGAGTCGCGCGAGCTGGTCGAGCAGAAGCTGGCCAAGGCGTTGGATACCGACGTGCCGCCGGAACGGCTCGTGGAGCTCGTCACCTCCCGGGCCGGAGGCAATCCCTTCTTCATCGAGGAGGTGGCAAACCTGTTGCGCGTGAGGCATCTGGCCGGCGCGACCAAGGGGGGAGCGGAGCTGGATTCGCTGGAACTGCCCGACAGCCTCCACAGCCTGGTGCTGAGCCGCATCGACCAGCTCACCGAGAGCACGCAGACAACCTTGAAGGTCGCCAGCGTGATCGGCCGCCATTTTCGCTCGGCCGTGCTTCTCGGGGTGCATCCGCTGGAATACGCGCGGGCCGGGCTGCCGGCGCAGATCGAGGAAATGCGGGAGCGTGATGTTATTCTCCCCGAACCGGCGGAGGGTGAAGAGGCGTATCTTTTCCGCCACATCGTGCTCCAGGAAGTGGCCTATGAGAGCCTGCCCTTCGCTTTCCGTTCCGACATCCACGAGGCCATCGGCCTGCATCTGGAGCGCGTGGCCGGCGACGATCCGCGGCCTTGGATCGAACTGCTGGCGTTTCATTTCGATCGCAGCCCGCGGGAGGACAAGAAGCGCCGGTATCTTCTTGCCGCCGGCGACGCGGCGCGGGCCGCCTATGCGCTGCCCGCGGCGATCAGCTACTACGAAAGGGCGCTCCCCTTGTTCCATGGCGATAAACTGGCCGACCTCCTGTTCCGGCTGGGCGAAGTCCAGGAGCTGGCGGGCAAGTGGGATGCAGCCTTCGCGCGTTACCGCGAGGCCCGGACCCTGGCGGAAAAAGCCGGAGTGCCGGAGCTCAGCGCCCGGATTGCGGGCCTTGTTGGCGATCTCTACCGGCGCAAGGGCGAGTTTCGGGAAGCCAAGGACTGGCTGGACCGCGCCCGGGAAGAAAACGCGGCACTGGGCAACGAGGCTGGTGTTGCTCACATGCTGCACCTTGAGGGCACGCTTTCGGCCCAGACCGGCGACTTCGCGCAGGCGACCGTGCTTTACGGCAAGGCGCTGGCCATCCGTGAACAGCTGGGCGATGAGCTTGGCGCCGGCCGGAGCCTGAACAATTTGGGCATCGTGGCGCGCTCCCGCGGCGACACCGCCAACGCCCTGCAGTTCCACCGGCGCAGCCTCGCGGTGCGGCGTAAGATCAATGATCGCCGCGAGATCGCGAACTCACTGAACAACCTCGGTTTTGCTCACCTCTACCTTGGGGAGTTCGAAGAGGCGCGCTCGCTGCTGGAAGAAAGCCTGCAGATGAACCGGTCGGTCGGTGATCGCTGGCAGGTGGGCAACGCCCTCACCAGCCTGGCGGAACTGGCCCTCAAGACCGACGATGCCGGACTTGCGCTGCGCTGCCTGGCCGAGAGCGTGGCCATCAATCGCGAGCTGGGCGACCGACGGGCCCTGGCCTATCAGCTCGAAGGCTTCGGGCGGCTCGGGCGCCTGCGCCGGCTGGAGGCGGTGGCCCTGTTGAGTTTGGCGGCCGCCCGGGTGTTGCGCACCGCGATCGGCGCCCCGTTGGAACCGGCGGATGCGGAAAAACT
>JAUPWC010000379.1 GCA_030916665.1 Verrucomicrobiota bacterium | reverse complement strand
GACGCGGCGGGAGCCGCGGGATTTCCGGATGCAGGCGCAGAGTCCTGTCCCTGCGCTTCAGCTCTTGGGCTACAACATCTCAGGCAAAACCGGAATCCGGGATAATCCAGCCGCCTCGAAGGGCTAAAAGCCAAGAGCCGCTGGCTTAACCCGCCCTTTCGCGGGTGCCGGCCAAAGACCATTACGGCCGATCCAACCGGCACCGCGGGCCCGCTCCGTTCAAAGCGTCTTCAGATAAGCCACGAGATCCGCGACCGCCTGCGCGTCCAGGCCGAGTTGCTCGGCGCTGAGCATCAGCGAACGGTTCAGGCGGGTCTTTTTGGCCACGCGGTCGGCGGGAATGAGCTGCGTGACGCCGCCCATGCTCATGACCACGAGCGGGTCGCTCTCCGAGACCTGCATGCCCTGCACGAGCCGGCCGTCCTTGAGCTCGACCGTGGTGCCCTCGTAGCCGTGGGCGATGTCGGCCGACGGATTCACGATGGCGCCGAGGACGACCTCGGTGGTCTGCATCTTCGCGAACGCGGTGAGATTCGGGCCGTATTCCACGCCCTGGTCGCCGATGCGGTGGCAGAGGTAGCAGGAACTCACGAGCGCAGCGCCGCGCTGCGCGTCGCCCTTGAGCGCGGCGATCTCCGCCACCGGCGGCAGCTTGCTCGGCTCCGGTGCGGGGACCACGCTCTCGGTGATGACGACCGCCTCGGGATCGTAGAGGCCGCGGGCCTTCAGTTCCGCGTCGAGGCCGTGGCCGGCCCAGCGCGTGTCCTTGTAATTGAGCAACCACCAGAAAGCCTGCCGCTGCACGAGCCCGCCGGCTTTTTGCGCCAGGTCGGCCAGCGCCAGCGCCGCTTCCTTGCTCGGCATGAAACCGAGCGCGGTGACGGCGGCGAGGCGGTCCTTCTCCGACAACGAGGTCGCCGCGGCGCGCGCGGCGAACTGCGGCGCGGCGGCCGGCGGCGTCAGACGCCACAACAGGCCCGTGTAGGCCGGCGTCCACTTGAGCGGATCGGCCCCCGCGTGCGCAGCGAGCAGCGCGGCGGCGATCTCCGTCTCCTTGTTCATGCAGCCGATGCCCCAGGCCTCGAGGTAGGTGCGGTCCTTGCCGTCGTAACCCTTGGCAAGGGTGAGCAGGATGTCCCGGGCCTCGGCCAGCGGCACATCGCGCATCGCGACGGCGACCTCGCGGCGCACGGCGGCCGACGGATCGGCGGCGAGTTTGGCCGCGTGGGCAAGCACGCGGTGGTTTTGCCGGCGCAGGGCCTGGAAAGCCGTCGCACGGATCTGCGCGTCCGCATCGCCCAACAGCGTCTCGACGCGGGCGAGCCCCTCGGCGCCGAGTTCGGTCAGCAACCAGATGGCGCGGGCGCGCAGGTAGGGATTGGCGTCGGTCAGGAGACCGGCGACCGGGGCGACCGCGGCTGCGCCCTGAGCCCTGAGCGCGACGAAACCGAGCGAGCGCACGTTCACCGCGGGACTCTTCAGTGCGGTGAGCTGGCCTTCGGTCGTGGCGAGGTCGAACTGCGGCACGACGGATTTGAAACCCTTCGGCGCGACCCGGTAGATCGCCCCGGCGGTGAGCTTGTCGAAGTCCTGGTGTCCGCCCACGCGCGGGTCGAACCAGTCGGCGATAAACACCGCGCCGTCCGGCCCGACCATGACGTCGGAGGGACGGAAGAACGTGTGCAGTTCCTGGCTCACGCGGCCGCGGAGCGCGTCGGTGCCGGCCAGCACCTGGGCCGGGTTGCTCGTGACAAAGTTGAAGCGCTCCAGCTTGAAGCCCGCGCCGTCGGCCTTCGGCCGGTAGCCGTAGATCGTGTTGCGCGCCGCCTCGGCACTGAGGAGCAGGCCGCGCCACTCCGGCCCGAAGGCGTCGGCCTCGTAATAGGCGATGCCGGTCGGCGCGCCCGCGCCATAGACGTCGCCCGCGGGCATCACGCCCGGGTCTTCCTGGCGCCACTCGGCGGTGGGAATGTCCTGGCCGGGGCGACGGTCCGCCGTCCAACCGCGCTTGCCGTCGCGGGAGAAGAAGCCGGCGTTGCCGTATTCGAGCACGTAGCTCGTGCGGCTGGCGGGCGGGTCGTCGTTGTCGTTCTGAAACACGTCGCCGAACGACGTCACCGTCTGCTCGTAGCTGTTGCGGTAATTGAAACCGATGATCTCGGTGCCGGTGGCGTCGGGCTTCATGCGCACGGTGAAACCGCCGACATAGACGTGGCCGTCGTCGCTCTTCGCGCCGGCGAGCTGCGTGGGTTTCCAGCTGTAGATCGGCGGAGCGGCCTTGCCCCAGCTCGGCTCGTAGGAGCTGCCTACCCGGAAGGTCTGGCCAGCGCGGTCGGTGAAGTGCGCGCTGTTGTTGCCCTGGCTGAAATACCAGCGGCCGTCGGGTCCGAAGGTCACGGAGTGCAGCGCGTGGTCGTGGTTGCGTCCGTTGAAACCGGTGAGCAACACCTCGCGCTTGTCGATCGCGGCGTCCCAGCGGGCGTTGCGATCCACGTCGGTATAGACGATCAGGTCGGGCGCATTGGAGACGATGATCTTGTTGTCGAGCAAGGCGATGCCGAGCGGGGCGCCGAGCGCGGGCTCCTGGATGAAGACATGGCTGGAGTCGGCCGCGCCGTCGCCGTCGGTGTCCTCGAGCACGACGATGCGGTCGCCGGCCTTGTCGCGGTCGTCATGGCTGCGGTAGTTGACGCCCTCGGCGACCCAGATGCGGCCCTTGTAATCCACATCCATGTTGGTCGGGTTGCGCAGCATCGGCGCCTGGGCCCACACGGTGATCTCAAAGCCCTCGGGCACGGCGAAACCCGTGGCCGGCACGAGGGAAGGCGGCGGCGGTCCCTCCTCGGCGGCGGGTGCCGGGGCCTGCGCGCAAAGCACGGCCGGCAGGGAAAGAGACAGGGCAACACAGCAACGCAAGGGGAACGACATGACGTGGAGGGATGGGGTTGGCGCGGGGTGAAACGGACCCGATAA
Organism: Verrucomicrobiota bacterium; assembly: GCA_030916665.1. GTDB lineage: Bacteria > Verrucomicrobiota > Verrucomicrobiia > Opitutales > Opitutaceae > Lacunisphaera. Next base: position 1,501 of record JAUPWC010000379.1, on the reverse strand, counting down.
GCAAAGACGCGGGGCGGAACATGGCAAGGACGCCAGCATGACAATTGCAAGCAAGGCATGGAGGCAGCGCCCGGGCGGCGCGATCACTGGCGCCTTGCACGCCAGCGTCCTTCGGCGCAAGGTCGCGGGCCATGAATTTCGCCAAGCACTGGGCCGCCGCCCTCGACGACTATGCCATCGACCTCGCCTGGTCGCCCGACGGCACGCTGCTGGCCGCCGCGTCGCAAAGCGGCGGCGTCACGCTCTTCGATGCGGCCACCGGGGCGGTGAAACACACCCTCGCCGGACACGCCGACGGCGCGAACTGCCTCGGCTGGTCGCCTGACGGCACCACGCTCGCCACCGGCGGCCAGGACGGCTGCGTGCGATTCTGGAATCCCGCCACCGGAGCGCAGAGCGCGGAAACGAAACTCGGCAACGCCTGGGTCGAGCATCTCGTCTGGCAGGTTGTAGCCGGGGTCGCTGACCCCGGTCCGGGCTCAACGAGCCCGGCTACAGCGCCCCTCCTCTTCGCCGCCGCCGGCCGGAAACTCGTCGCGCTCAAACCCGACGGCACCGTCGCACACACCTTCCCTGATGCGCCCAAGACCATCAGCGCGCTCGCCGGCAAACCTGCAGCCGGGGCCGCGGGCCCGGGCACACCGAGCCCGGCTGCCTCCGTGATCGCGGCGGCGTGTTTCGGCCATGTGGCGATTTGGGACGCGACAAACTTCACCGCGGTGAAGGAGTTTCCCTACGGCAACGCCATCTACGCGCTCACCTGGTCGCCCGACGGCCGCTGGCTCGTCGCCGGGTGTCACGACAACGCCGTGCATCTGTGGGTCCCCGCCGAGGCCGACATGGAGCTGCACATGAGCGGCTACGAGACGCGCCTGAAGGAACTCTCGTTTAGCAACGACTCGAAGTGGCTCGCCACCGGCGGCGGGCGCGACGCCTGTGTGTGGGACTGCTCCGGGGCCGGCCCCGAGGGCCGCGAGCCGCTGCTGCTGCCGCACGACGCGCGCGTGTGCGCCCTCGCGTTCCAGCACAGCCACGGCCTGCTCGCCTCCGGTTCGACCAAGGGCGAGTTCACGCTCTGGATGCCAACGCGGAAAAACCCGATGGTCGCCGAGGTCACCATGCCGTCCGCCGCCACGAAATTCGCCTGGCGCGGCGACGATGCGCTGCTCGCGGTCGGCACGGAGAAGGGGCAGCTCTTCGTTTTCAAGACCGCCTGAGCGCCGCCCCGCTAGGGCCTTTTGGAAGCTTGCAGCGAGTGTCATAATGACTTCTCGTTTGCCCGGGCCAGTCGCCGGTATCTCCACCTGCGTCAAAATTTCAGCCATGCCCAAATTCTTCGGATCCTTCTCCCGCACCTCTCGCCACCAGGGAGACCTCACATGAGTTCCGTCAGCACCGCTCCGGACTCACGGGCCAACGCCGGGGCGATTAACGAGTCGCTGCTGGCGTCCATCGTCGCCTCGTCCGACGACGCCATCATCAGCAAGACCCTCGACGGCCT
>JAUPWC010000378.1 GCA_030916665.1 Verrucomicrobiota bacterium | reverse complement strand
TTCAGGTTGCCCCAGACCAGGTGGAAGAACTTCATGGCAGCGCCTCGCTGGTGAGCCGGCCCTTGGTGAGATGCACGGTGCGCGCGGCGCGGGCCGAGGCGTGCGGGTCGTGCGTGACCATGACGATGGTTTTGCCGTGCTCGCGGTTGAGCGCCTGCAGGAGGTTGAGAATCTCGTCGCCGGATTTCCGGTCGAGGTCGCCGGTGGGTTCGTCGCAGAGAAGCAGGGTGGGGTCGGTGACGATGCCGCGGGCGATGCCGACGCGCTGCTGTTCGCCGCCCGACATCGTGCGCGGATAGTGGCCGGCGCGATGCGAGAGACCCACAAGGGCGAGGGCGGCGGCGACGTGTTTGCGGCGGTCGGCCTTGGACAGGTGGGTGAGCAGGAGCGGGAGCTCGACGTTCTGCTCGGCGGTGAGCACGGGCATCAGGTTGTAGAGCTGGAAGACGAAGCCGATGTGCCGCGCGCGCCAGGCTGCGAGCTGGCGGTCGGAGAGCTGGTCGAGCCGGTCGCCCGCGATGGTGACCGAACCGCGGGTCGGGCGGTCGAGGCCGCCGATCAGGTTGAGCAGCGTGCTCTTGCCGGAGCCGGAGGGGCCCATCAGGGCGACGAATTCGCCGGCAGGGACCGCGAGGCTGAGTTCGGACAGCACGTGGATGTCCTCCGAGCCGCGGCGGAACATCTTTTCCACGCGGTCAACGTGCACGAGGGGCGGGGTGGGATCGCTCATGGTTTCTTTTCGGCGACGGGGGTGCCGTCGGCCAGGGTGGCGGGGGGATCGAGAATGACGCGTTCGCCGGCGGCGAGGCCGGCGGTGACCACGGCGTCGCCGGTAGGCGGACCGCCGAGGGTGACGGCCCGGCGCTCGGCGCGGCCGTCGCGCACGACGAAGACGACGGAGCGGTTGTCCTGCTCGCGCACGGCGGCGCGCGGCACGGCGACCGCGCGCGCGACCGGGGTCGCCGCGGGGCCGGCCTTTTCCTGGAAGGCGACCTTCACGGCCATCTGCGGGAGGATGCGCGGGTCGAGCTGGTCGAAGCCGACGCGCACGCGCACGGTGGATTTCTGCCGGTCGGCGGTGGGGATGATGGCGATGACCTTGCAGGGGATGCGCCACTGCGGGTAGGCGTCGAGCGTCGCCTCGACGGGCTGGCCGGGCGTGACGCGGTTGATGTAGCTCTCGTTGACGTCGATCTCGATTTCGAGCGACTCCATGTCCACGACGGTGCAGATGCCGGTGCGGGTGAAGCCGCCGGAGGACATCGGGGAGATCATCTCGCCGGGCTGGGCGTTCTTGGAGGTGACGATGCCGCCGAAGGGTGCGCGGATGACCGTGTCGTCGAGTTGCTGCCGCCAGACGGCGACGCTGCGCTCGGCGACGGTGACGTCGGTTTGTTGCAGCGCGAAGCGAGCGCGCAGGGCGAGCAGCGCGGACTCGGCGCGGTCGTAGTCGGCCTGGCTGGCGACGCTGCCCTTGAGCAGAGCGGACTGGCGGGCCAGGTCGCGCTCGGCCTCGGCGAGGCGGACCTTGGTTTCCTCGAGGCCGGTGCGGACCGACGCGAGCTGGGCCTCGGCGAGGGCGAGGCTGGTGCGGACGTTGGTGTCGTCGAGATGGGCGAGGATCTGGCCGGCCTCGACCCGCACGCCTTCCTCGATGAGGACATCGAAGACCTTGCCCGTGACCTTGGAGGAGACGGTCGCTTCGCGGCGGGCGACGACGTAGCCCGAGGCGTTGAGGACGGTGCGCTCCCCGCCCGGACCGGCGGAGATCTCGCGGGCGGTGGCGACCTGGACCTCGAGGGGCTTGGGCCGGTAGAACCACCACGCAGCCAGCAGGATGACGGCGACCAAGACCGCGAGGGCGGCATACAGCCCTCCGCGGGAGGTGGCCGGCGGCAGGGCGGGGCGGTTGATGCGCAGGTCATCCAATTTCGGGGCGGGTGCGCTCATTCCCGGCACGCTAACAACCGCCGACGAGGCCGGTCAACCGTGTTGAGGTCACCATGGCTAAGGTCATGGCCGCGTCGGACCGGCATAATCCAGCTCCGACCTGCAGGAGTCGGCTTTACAGTCTGTAAAATGTGCCGATTCTGGAGGGACCCTCCCGTGTCACCTCACTCCACGGTATCCTCCCGGTGGCTGCGCTTCTGTGCCAGCCTTTCCCTGACCATTGGTTTCATGGTGGCGGCGGGTTGGGTGCTGGACTGGCCTTGGGCGCGGCATTGGGTGCCCCGCGCCATGGATGCGACGATGAATGCCGGCGTCGGATTGATCCTGTGCGCGCTGGGTTTGCTGACGCGCAGTGCCGGCCTGGCCCGCACGAGCCGGGTGTTGGGCGGGACCGTGGTGTTGCTCAGCATCCTGGCCTTCGCGGAGCTGTTCATCGGAAATCTGCCGTGGATCAATCATCTGTTCTGGGCGCAGCCGGAAGTCTATAAGTGGGTGGGCGGGCGCATGGCTCCGCACACCGCGATCACTTTCCTGCTGTCGGGTTTGTGCCTCGGTCTGGCGGGCTCCCGGTGGCTTTCGCGTGACGCGGAACGCCTGATCGCGGGCTTCCAGTTGGGCACGGGTTTCTTGCCGCTGGTGCATTACATGTTCATCGTCCTCTTTCAAGACGAGGGCCTTCAGTCGCGCAACATGGGCCTGCCGGTCGCGGTCGGGCTGATGCTGCTGGGGGCCGCGCAGATCGAGTGGCGCCAGAGGTTCCGCGAAGAGGGCCTGTCGCGTCTGCTCGCCGGCAGTTCGGCGGCCTTCATCACGAGCATCGCGGTCTACATGGTGGTGGGCAACAGCCTGCTGATCGACGCCAACCACGACATCGCGCGGGCGCAGGAAGCCCGGGCGACGATCAACAGCCTCGTGTCCCGCGTCGCACGCATGGAGTCCACGGCTCGCGCCTATGCGCTGACCGGCGTTGCCTCCTTCGGCGACCGGGTGGACGTGCATGCGGCCGAGATGTTGAAACAGTTGGACGCGTTCCCCGCCCTGTGGCGCGCACAACCCCGGCAGGCCGAGAAGCTGGGGGAGCTGCGCCAGCTCGTGGAGGAGAAAATCGCGACCACCGGCCGGCTGGTGGCGGTCCGCGACGCGCAGGGCATGAACGCGGCGGCCAACTATCTCGAGGTGCTGCCGGCCCAGCCTTCAAGCCGCCTGGTGCGACTCGCCGACGAAATCCTGGCCGAGGAGGATGCCGAATACCAACGGAGCGTCGCCATGCAGGAGATGTTGGAAACGAATATCCGGGTCGCGCTTGGCGCCGGCGGTCTGCTGGTGGCGCTCATGTTGACCGCGACCAGCCTGATTTCCATCCAGTCGACCCGCGCCCGCCAGCGGGCGGAACACGGATTGCAGGAGATAAGCGCGCTGCAACGGGCCGTCCTCGACGGCACGGTGCTTTCGGTCATTGCGACCGAGCTCGACGGCACCATCCGGGAATTCAACCGCGGGGCCGAGCTGATGCTGGGCTACACTCGCGAGGAGATGGTCGGTCTCCGCACGCCCGAGATCATCCATGTGTATGGGGAGGTGGCCGCCCACGCCATCGAGCTGTCGGCCCGCCTGGGCCGGCGGATTGAGCCGGGGTTTGAAACGTTCGTGGCACGGGCCCGGGACGGCCAAGTAGACGAACGCGAATGGACTTACGTCCGCAAAGACGGCTCGCGATTGCCGGTCCAGTTGAGTATCACAGCCCTGCGGGACAATGAGGGCAGGATCACGGGCTTCCTCGGCGTCGCCCAGGACCTGACCGAAAAGAAGCGGGCGCAGACAGCCCTGCAGGCCAACGAAAAGAAACTGGGCCAGGTGCTCGGCCATGCGGACTGCCTCGTTTGGGAGGCCCTGGTCACCCTGAAGCCCGACGATTGGAACTGGCAGATGACAGTCTATCCCTCCGGCCTCTACCAACGACTGACCAGCGATTATGGCTCCGAGGAAGGGGCGGGTCTTTGGTATCGGTTTCAGATTCCCGAGCAGGACGAGATGAACCGTTGCAGCCGCGCGGCCATGGAGGCAGGCGAGACGGGGTATTCGCAGGAGTTCCGCCTGATCCGCGATGGACGCACCGTCTGGCTGCGCGAGACGGTGGAGATCCGGCCCCGAGCGGAAGGACAGTTCTGGCTTGTGGGCGTGGCGACGGAAGTCACCACGCAAAAAACGCTGGAGGCGGCCTATGCCGAGAGTCAGGAACGGCTCCACCGGGTGCTGGGTGCGGCCGACTGTCTGTTGTGGCAAGCGGATGTCACCCTGCAGGAGACCCTCCTGGACTGGAAGATCACCGTCCATCCCTCGGGCCTGGCCCAGCAGATGCAGATACTGCGCGACCGGATCGATCAAAACCAGCTCTGGGACGGCTTCGAAATCCCGGAAAAACCCGAGATGGACCGGCGGGCTCGCGAGGCCTTGGCTTCGGGCAGCTCCGGCTACACCCAGGAATTCCAGTTGCTTCACCAGGGACAGGTCATCTGGCTCCGTGAATCGGTCTCCGTCACCAAGGTGGTGGGCAACCACTTCTGGCTGGTCGGCGTGGTCACCGACGTGACCGACCGCAAGCTGTTGGAAACTGCGGTCAGGAAGAGTGAAGAACAGTTCCGCCATGCTTTCGACTATGCCGGCATCGGCATGGCGCTCGTCGGCTTGGACGGCCGCTGGCTAAAGGTCAACCGGCTCGTTCCCGCGTTGCTGGGTTACACCGAACCCGAGCTGCTGGCCCGCACCTTCCAGCAAGTGACCCATCCCGACGATCTGGTGAAGGACCTCGAGAATGTGCAGGACCTGCTTACGGGCCGTCACCGGCACTACCAGATTGAGAAGCGCTACCTCCACCGCGACAGTCACGTCGTGCACGCGCGGCTGACGGTCACGCTGGTGCGCAACCCCGACGGCTCGGCCCTGCATTTCATTTCGCAGATCGAGGACATCACGGCCCGCCACCATGCGGAGCAGGCGCTGATCGCCAGCCAGCGCCAGCTCAGCGACGTGTTCCGCTCCATGGCCGAGGGCCTCGCACTGCACGATCCCGAGGGGCGGATCATCGAGTGCAATGCCGCGGCGGAAACGATCCTCGGACTGACCCGCGACCAGCTGTTGGGCCGGAGCGAAATTGATCCGTGCTGGCAGCTGCAACAGGAGGACGGCAGCCCCTATCCCCTCGACCGGATCCCCTCGACCGTCACCTGTCGGACGCTTCAGTCGCAACGCGGGGTGATCCTGGGCGTGCGGCGTGGCGACGGCAGCCGCGTCTGGGTGACGGTCAACACGGAGGCCGTGCTCGATGGGGACGGCAGGCTGAAATCCGTGGTGGCCAGCTTCTCCGATATCACGGCCAAGCGCGTGGCCGAGGAGGAGCTGCGCAAGCTGGCGCTGATCGCCAGTCGGACCAGCAATGCGGTGGTGCTGACCGATGCCTCCCGTCGGATCATCTGGGTGAACGAAGGTTTCACCCGGATGACCGGATACCCCCTGGAAGAGATCTGGGGCAAGGTGCCCGGCCGGGTGCTGCAGGGGCATGACACGGACCCCGCGGCGGTGGCACACATGCGCGCCTGTCTCGACCGTCAGCAAGGCTTCCAGGTGGAGGTGAAAAACTACCGCAAGGATGGCACGGCCTACTGGATCAGGAGCGATGTGCAGCCGATCCTCGGGGCTGACGGCCGCATCGAGTCCTTCATGGCCATCCAGCACGACATCACCGAACAGAAGGCGCTCGCCGCCAGCCTGGCTCAGGCGCGCGACGAGGCGCTCACCGCCTCGCGCATGAAATCGGAATTCCTCGCCAATGTGAGCCACGAGATCCGCACCCCCATGAACGGCGTGCTCGGCATGGCCGAGCTGCTCATGGACACCCCCCTGACCGAGGAACAGCGGCAGATGGGCCGTGTGATCCAGTCCAGCGCGAACAACCTGCTCACCATCATCGACGACCTGCTCGACTTCTCGAAGATCGAGGCCGGCAAGTTCCGGCTCACCGTGCAGGAGTTCAACCTGGTCGATCAGCTGGAGCAGGCCATGGCCCTGATGGTGCCGCGCGCGGTGGCCGGCCAGATCACCCTGCAAAGCGACCTGCCGGACGACCTGCCCGAGCGCCTGTGCGGCGATCCCGGCCGCATCCAGCAGGTGCTGGTCAACCTCCTGGGCAACGCCGTGAAGTTCACCGAGCGGGGCACCGTGACCCTGGCCTTGAAGCCCCGGGAGCCCGCCGTCGCCGGCCGCTTCGCGTTTCGCGTCGAGGTGCGGGACACCGGCATCGGCATCCCGGCGGACCAGATCGACCGCCTTTTCCAACCCTTCGTCCAGGCCGACGGTTCCAGCACGCGCCGCTTTGGCGGCACCGGTCTCGGTCTGGCGATTTCACGCCAGCTGATCGAGCTCATGGGCGGGCGGATCGGCTGCGAGAGCCGGCCGGGGGAAGGCTCGGTTTTCTGGTTCGAGCTGGAACTCGAGGTGGCCATCACCCCGCTGGCGTCGGAGCCGCCCAAACCGGTCGCGCCGCCCGCGACCCAGAACGCCCGGCTCCTCGTGGCCGAGGACCAGCAGGCCAACCAGCTCGTGATGCGGCTGCTGCTCACCAAAATGGGCGTGGACTTCACACTCGTCGGCGACGGCATGGCGGTCATTGAGAAACTGAGCCGGGAAAACTATTCCCTCGTGCTGATGGACTGCCAGATGCCCCGCATGGACGGCTACGAGGCCACCCGCCTGATCCGCGCCGGAGCCGCCGGCCCGGAGAGCGCGGCGATTCCGATCGTGGCTCTCACGGCGCACGCCATGGCGAGCGATCGCGAAAAATGCCTCGAGGCGGGCATGGACGACTACCTGTCAAAGCCGGTTCGCTTTGAGAAACTTCAGCCCATCCTGCAACGCCAGGGCATCGGCTTTGTCGTGCCCGCGCCGGAACCGCCGCCCCCGCCGGTCCCGGCCGCGGCCGTCCTCGACCCAGCCCAGCTCGCCCAGCTGCGTGCGCTGCCGGGGCGGAAAGCCCCGAGCCTGCTCGACGAACTGGCCACCATGGCTTTGCAGGAAGTGCCGGCCGGACTGGCGGAACTGCGCGGACATGTTGCCGAGCAGGCGGCGCGACCCGCCGTGCAGACGGCGCACCGGCTCGCGGGAGCCGCCGCCAACCTCGGCGCCCGTCACCTGCGCACCCTTCTCCTCGAGGCGGAGAAAGCCGCGGAAACCGGCGACTGGCCGCGGCTCCGCCGGCAGCTCGACGACCTTGACCGGGAGTGGATTCCGGTCCAACAAGCCCTGAGCGGGCTGGTCCCCGCCAATCACGCATGAAGATTCTCGTTGTTGAGGACGATCCGATCGCCAGTGCAGTCCTGGAAGCCTCGCTTAAGGCCCTGGGGCAGGAGGTCACCATGGCCGCGCACGGCCGCGAGGCGTGGCAGCGTTTTGTGGAGTCTCCCCACCGGCTGGTGATCAGCGATTGGATGATGCCCGAGCTCGACGGCTTGGAGCTGTGCCGTCGCGTCCGGGAACAGGGCGGCGACTACACCTACTTCATTCTCCTCTCAAATTCGGCCAACCGCTCGGAAAATCTCGACCGGGCGATGGAGGCCGGCGTGGATGATTTTCTCGCCAAACCGGTCACGACGGCGGAGCTGCGCGCCCGGCTCCGCGTGGCCGAGCGCATCCTGAACTACGCCACCCAGGTGCGGCAGCTGCAGCAGATCATCCCGATCTGCGGCTATTGCCGGAAAATGCGCGACGACCATAACTACTGGAGCCAGGTCGAGGAATACATCGGCAAGCAGACCGGCTCGGAGTTCAGCCACGGCGTGTGCCCCGATTGCTACGACCGCGTGTTGGTGCCGCAGATGCAGAAGCTGGGGGTCGAGCCGCCGCCCTATCCGCAGGTCACGCGCGTGAATAAATAGCCGCGATCAGCGGCGCAAGGCGGCGCGGACGAGCCCGTCGCCGCCATCGTTGGGCGCCGGAGAGAGTCCGAGGACGGCACAGAGCAGGTTGTAGACGTCCACATTTTCCGCGCTGCCGAGCGTGGTGCGGCGCAGAAAGGCCGGTCCCTCCGCAATGAACAGCGCGCCCATCTCCGGTGCGGCCGGATCCCAGCCGTGGTTCCCGCGCCGGTAGCGCGCGCGGGTGGCCGGCCACCCGTTTTTCTGCTCCAGGTTCCAGCCGGTGTCGGCGAGCAGCAGGACGGGGGGGATGCGGGCGCCCGCGCTGTAGTGGAAACGTGCGGGCATCTCCTCGCGCAGGTAGGCCCGCACCTGTGGCGGGGCCTTGGCGCGGATGGAGGCGACGAGGGCGGCGGCGTCCACGCCGGGTTTCGGGCGCACACCGCCGTAGGTGCCGTAGGCCTCGATGGTCACGAGCGACAGGTCCATCAGGTCGTCGAGAAACACCACGCGGTCGGGCCCGATGTCGGCCATGCCGTGGTCCGAGACGATCACGAGGTTGGCCGAATCGCGCAGTCCCAGCCGGGCCAAACCTTCGAGCAAACGCCCGACGGCGGCGTCGGCGGTGCGCACGGCCGCGACCGTCTCGGGTGCCGTCGGTCCGAACTCATGGCCCGCGTCGTCCACGAGGTCGAAGTAAAGCGTCAGGAACTTCGGACGCTCGGCCGGCGGCAATTCCAGCCACGCGAGCAGGCCGTCCACACGTTGCTCGGCCTTGATCGCCTTGTCGAACGGCCGGAAGTAAGTCGGACGCCGGCCTTGCAGTTCGGCTTCCGATC
>JAUPWC010000039.1 GCA_030916665.1 Verrucomicrobiota bacterium | reverse complement strand
CACCCCTCTTGATAGAGGGGACCCAAACCGCCAGTCCTTGAAAATCCCCTCTAGGATGAGGGGTGCCCGACAGGGCGGGGTGTGGGGGAAAAATCAGGCCTGATTTCCTGCTCTCTCCCGGTCAGCCTATTGCACGAACCTCAAAAAGCTCCGATGCCACGCGCCCGGCGGTCACAGACCGCCGCTACAGCTCCGTCCTTTGTGCCTTCGTGTCTTTGTGGTTCACCTTCACCGCTTCGCCACCGGATAGCTGCCCAGCCACTTCACCAGCGGGCATTTCTTGCTCAATTCCTTGAGCGCGGCCTGCATCGCCGGGTCGTCGTAGTGGCCGGTGACGTCGAGGAAGAAGATGTAGTCCCACGGCTTGAGCTTGCTCGGGCGCGACTCGATGCGGGTCAGGTTGAGCTTGCGGCGGTTGAACGGCTGCAGCGCGTGCAGCAGCGCGCCGGGCTCGTGGTGGAGCGAGACGAGCAGGCTCGTCTTGTCGTGGCCGCTGCCGGCCGAGCCCGAGGCCTCGCGGCCGAGGAAGACGAAGCGCGAGGTGTTGTTCTTGAGATCCTGGATGTGCGTTGCGGCCACCGGCACGCCGTAACGCTCGCCGGCGAGACGCGGCGCGATGGCGGCGGCGCCCTTCTCCTTGGCGGCGATCTGCACGCCGTAGGCCGTGCTGTCCACGTCCACCAGCTGCGCGTGCGGCAGGTGCCGTTGCAGCCAGCGGCGGCACTGGGCCAGCGCCTGGTCCTTGGAATAGACCTTCTTGATCTTGGCCAGCGGTTCGTGGGAGAGGAGCGTGTGCTCGATCTCCTGGTGCAGCTCGGCGACGATCTTGAGCGGCGTCTCGACAAACAGGTCGAGCGAGTCGCGCACGGAACCCTCGGTGGAGTTTTCGACCGGCACGACGCCGTAGTCGGCCTCGCCCTTCTCCACGGCGGTGAAGATGTCGGCGATGGTCGCCATCGGGCGGTAGTCCACGCTGGAGCCGAACTTGCGCAGGGCGGCGGCGTGGGTGTTCGTCGCCTCGGGCCCGAGGTAGGCCACGCACATGGGCTTTTCCAGGGAGATCGCGGCGGACATGATCTCGCGGTAGATGGCCTGGAGGGCGGCGGGCTTGAGCGGACCGGTGTTGGCGGCGGCGACGCGGCGGAGGACATCGGCCTCGCGCTCGGCGACATAGATGCGGGTCTTCGCGCCGCGCTTCAGTTCGCCGATCTTCTGGGCGCACTTCAGGCGGGTGTTGAGGAGCCGCACGACCTTCTGGTCGATGGCGTCGATCTCGGTGCGGATCTGGGCGAGTTCCTTCTTCATGACTGGGCGGTGCGTTGGGAGCGACGGGCAGCATGGAGCGCCTTGGCGTCTTTAATCAACCCCGCAAGCACGGCGGGCGTGACCGCCTGCTTCGGATCATCGCCGAGGCCGCGGGCCGGCTCGACATGCGCCTCGATGCAGAGGCCGTCGGCGCCGTAGGCCACGGCGGCAAGCGCGCAGGCGGGCACGTAGTGGGCCTTGCCGACGGAGTGCGACGGATCGACGACGACCGGAGCCCAAGTGCGCTCCTTGAGCAGCGGCGTGATGGATTCGTCGGGCTGGTTGCGGTAGCCGTCGAGGCCCGGCTGCGTGCCGCGCGGGCAGAGGATGACGTTGGGGTTGCCGAAGTTCACGATGTATTCGGCGGCGGAGATAAACTCGTTGAGCGTGCCCGTGTGCATGCCGCGCTTGAGGAGCACCGCGACCGGCTTGCCGGCGATGGCGGCGCCGACCTGGCGGAGCAGCGAGTAGTTGAGCGCGTTGCGCGCGCCGATCTGCAGCACGTGCACGCCGGCAGCGAGGGCGAGCTTGAGCTGCTCCTCGTCCATCACCTCGGTGTCCACCGGCAGACCGGTGCGACGTGAACCCTCCATCAGGATCTCGAGCGACTTATTGTCGCCCTGGAAGGCGTAGGGGTTGGTGCGAGGCTTCCACACGCCGCCGCGAATGGCGTGCGCGCCGGCCTCCTTCACGGCAGCGGCGGTCTCGTAGAAAAGATTGGGGTTCTTCGGGTCGATCGTGCAGTGGCCGGCCATGATGAGCAGATCGTCGCCCAGTGTGACCGGACCGACCTTCACGCGGTGCCGCGCGAGGTCGGAGCGGATGTCCATGAGCTTGTGGGGCGACTGAATCGTGTCCACGCGGTCCACGAACTCGAGGCCCTCGAGCCGGTTGACCATCAGCTCGTGGCGTTCGTCGCCGACGATGGCGTAGATGGTCCGCACGTCGCCGACGATGGGCTGGATGCGGCAGCCGAATTCACCGACGATGGCGCGGAGCTGGTCAACTTCGGGTTCGGTGAGGCGGTTGTTCTTCGGGAGGATCATGGCGGGGTGGAATGGGAGTTAGCCACGGATTGCAGGCATAAACACGGATAAAGACAACTAAGGCGTGTCATTCTGATCCCGCGCCTGCGGGAGAAGAATCCAGGGTCTGCGAATATCATGTTCGGCTTCCTCTGGATCCTTCGCGGGGCTCAGGATGACCGACATTCGGTGCTGTTTT
>JAUPWC010000377.1 GCA_030916665.1 Verrucomicrobiota bacterium | reverse complement strand
GGTCCGCGAGGTCGGCGTGATGGCGCTCCGCTCCCACGGCTACCGCGTGCTGCCCGCGGCCAACGGCCAGTCGGCCCTGGACATCTGGGCGACGCACCGACGGGAGATCACGCTGCTGCTCACCGATGTCGTCATGCCCGGCGGCATCACGGGGTTGCAGCTGGCGCACCGGCTCCAGGCCGAGAAGCCCGGGCTGCGCGTGATTTATTCCAGCGGATACAACCGCGAGGCGGCGGGGAAGGAACTGGCCGCGGCGGAAGGGGTGAACTACCTCGCGAAACCCTACGATTTGGACAAACTTTTCCAGATGGTGCGGGAGACGCTCGACGGCCGGCACAGCAACCGGCCCTTCCCCGGGCCGGAGATTGACCGGCCGCTTTGACGTTGCGCGGCGATTGTCCGCTGCGCGAATCTTCCGCCGTGAAGATCCATGTGCTGCCCTCCGGGCCGATCGAGACCAACGGTTATCTCCTGCTGGAGCCCAAGCTCGGCGAGGCGGTGCTGGTGGACGCCCCCGGCGACATCCTGGTAAAGATCACGCCGATCCTCGCCAAGGAAGGCTGCCGCCTGGCCGAGCTGTGGCTGACCCATGGGCATTGGGACCACATGCAGGCTGCGGCCGAGGTGAAGCGCGCCACCGGCGCGACCGTGCGGGCGCACCGGGCGGATCAGGCGCTGATCGAAACACCGGAGATCATGGAAGGCTTCATGGGCCGCCGCATGGGTCTGGAGGGCGTGAAGGTGGACGCCTGGGTGGAGCCCGGGGAGAAACTGAAGGCGCTCGGCCGTGAATTCGAGGTGCGGCATGTGCCCGGCCACTGCCCCGGCAACGTGCTGTTTTATCAGGCGGAGACCAAGGTCGCGCTGGTGGGCGACGCGCTGTTCAGCAGCGGCGTGGGCCGCTGGGATCTGCCCGGCGGCAGCTTTGAGGAACTGCAGCGCTCCATCCGCGAACAGATCTACACGCTGCCTGACGATACCGTCGTGCTGCCCGGCCACGGCGAACGCACGGCCGTGGGCATCGAGAAGGAAACCAATCCCTACGTGGCGGCGGTCATCCCATGAGCACCGCCAAGGCCATGATTGCTACTGTAGCGGCGGTCTATGACCGCCAGGGAATTGCGTCGGCGCTCATAAACCGCCGCTACAAATGAGCACGAATCACCACGAACCCTTCATGCGACAGGCGATCGCGGCGGCGCGGCGCGGGTGGGGTGACACGCACCCGAATCCGCTCGTGGGTGCCGTCATCGTCGAAGCGGGCCAGGTGGTGGCCGAAGGTTTCCACGCGAAGGCCGGCGAGCCGCATGCGGAGATCAACGCCCTGCGCGAGCTCGGCCGAAAGCCGAAGCCCGGGGCCACGCTCTACGTGACGCTCGAGCCGTGTTGCACGCACGGCCGCACGCCGCCCTGCACCGACGCCATTGTGGACGCGGGCATCAGCCGCGTGGTCGTGGGGGCGACCGATCCCAACCCGGCGCACGCCGGCAAGGGCTACGAGCTGCTCCGGGCCGGCGGCGTGGACGTGGTCGAGGGCGTGCTGGCGGCGGACTGCGCCGACCTGAACCTGATCTTCAACCACTGGATCGCGACCGGCCGCCCGCTGCTCGCGGCCAAGTCGGGCGTGACGCTCGACGGCAAGGTGGCCACGCGCACCGGCGACTCGAAGTGGATCACCGGCGAGGCGGCGCGCGCCAACGGCCACCTCTGGCGCCGGTATTTTCCCGCCATCGCCGTCGGCGCCGGCACCGTGCGCGCCGACAATCCGCGGCTTACGGCGCGCGTGAACGGCGTGGAATGGTGCCCGTGGCGCTTCGTCTTCGACGGCCTGCTGCGCACCGTGACGGACAAGTCCCTGCCCGGCGTCTATACCGACGAATTCCGCGACCGCACGATCGTGGTGACGACCCCGCACGGCGGCCTCGGCTACGTGCGCAAGCTGAACGCCATGGGTGTGAAGGCGTGGGTGCTGAACTCGACGACGCCGAAGGTGAACTTCGAGGACTTCCGCGCCCGCTGCGCGCAGGAGGGCATCACCGGCGTGTTCTTCGAAGGCGGCGCGCAGCTGTTGAGCGAGGCGTTGCAGGCCCGTGAGCTGGACTACCTTTTCACCTACCACGCGCCGGTGCTCTTCGCCGACGACAAGGGCAAGGCGATCCTGCGCGGCCTGCGCACCGAAACCCTGGCGCACGCCATCCGGCTCCAGCAGGTGCGCCACGAGGTGCATGGCGACGATGCGCTCGTGCGCGGTTTCGTGAAGTATCCGGACAAGATGTTCGTGGACGAGGCGACCTTCAACCGGAAGGACTATGGGTCATGACAGCGATACCGGCGGGGTGAGGTCACCCGGCCTCAAGACCATCCATCTGGCCTCGGGCAACCGGCACAAGGCGGAGGAATTTCAGCGGCTGGCCGACCAGTCGGGCCTGGCGCTGCGGATTGTGCCGGCGAACCCGATGCCCGAAGTCGTGGAAGATGCGGGGACCTTCATCGGCAACGCGCGCAAGAAGGCGCGGGCGCTGCAGGCGCTCCTGCCGGCGGGGAGCTGGGTGCTGGCCGACGACAGCGGCGTGTGTGTCGATGCGCTCGACGGCGCGCCGGGCGTGGAGTCGGCGTATTTCGCCGGCCCGCAGCACGACGCGGCCGCGAATCTCCGCAAGCTGACCGAGGTGATGCGCGACGTGCCGGAAAGCCGCCGTGCGGCGCGCTTCGTGTGCGTGCTGGTGCTCCTGGAGGAGGGCGGCGCGGAGGCGGTGTTCGAGGGCCGTTGCGAAGGCGTGCTGGCCCGCGAGCCGCTTGGCGGGCGTGGCTTCGGCTACGATCCGCTGTTCATCCCCACCGGTTTCGCCTGCACCTACGCGCAGCTTTCCGAGGCGGAGAAAAACAAAATCAGCCACCGCGGACGCGCGTGGCTGACTCTGGTTGAGTGGTGTTCAGTCCGGATCAGTGGGGCAGCGCCTCGATGGCGGCCTTGAGCGTCGCATACTCCGCGGCGGTGATTTCCTTGAAGCCCAACCGGCGGGCGCCGAGCAGAATCGGTTCCAAGGGGAGATCATGAGCCGCGCTGGCGAGGTTGTGATGCAGACCCCAGGTGCGGGCAGGGGCCGAATAGACGCGCTGGCTCCATGGCTCCATGGCCACCCGGCTTTCAAACATCGCGACCATCGATCCGCGGATGTAGAGACCGGCCGAGCCCCACACTTCGAGCAGGCGGGGAAAGTTGTGCAGGCCACCGCTGACCTGTCCGTTTTGTCCGGACGAAGCCGGACCGTCGGTCAGGTCCGACGGATTGTGCTTGGTCGGCACGATGCCGACCAGGAGCGCGGAGGAAATCTCGGTCGTGGAGGAGTCGAATTTGGTGGTGCGGGCGGAGCCGCTGGTGCCGGCGGTATTCCCTGACCAAGGCAGGGCGGCGGGGATGAACGAAGTATTCACGCCGTCGGACCCATTGGAACTGCTGGGCTGGCTGGTGGCCCAACCGCTGACCCAGCCCGTGCCTGTGCGGTGGGCGCTTAGCGAGTCAGACCAGCCTGACGATTGGGAATATGGGGTGGTGCCGCTGGTATAAACGGGGTGGGAAAGGATGGTAATGGCATCGGCCATGACGGCGCAGAGCTTCTCGTTTGAAGAGTCGGGGTAGCGTGCACTGTAGCCGCCGTTGCCGGTGGCGGATTGGGTCGAGTTGATCGTGCCGTCTGCGTTGAAATGGCCGATGATGTAGGCGGCGTCGTTGGTGCAGAAGGTGAAGCCGGTCTTGTTGGGATAGGTGGTGCCGTCGAGGGAGATGATCGGCCCCCGGCCGTTCCATAGTCTCACCGCGGAGTCGATGCGGTTGGGGACTCCCGAAGTCTTGGCGCGCTTTTCGGCATCCACCGAATGGATGTAAACCGTGACGCCGTCATACCAGGGCTTTTTCGAGGAATTGCTGACGAGGTCCGCGCCACCGAGGGCATAAACCGAAGGATCGGTGGCTATCTGGGTTATGACCACAGCGTTGCTCGGGGCAGAGGGAGCCAGATAGATCCGGTAGGGATCCTGTGCGGCCAGGGTCGTGCTCGTGGGAAAGGTGTTGAAGGACGCGCCCAGCCCCAAGCTCTTTGCGGCGGGGACACCGGAGGAGTTGAAGATGGAATTCGACCAATTGCCGGAGTTCGGGGCGGAGACATCGTAGATTGTGGCCGAGGTGTCGCTGGCGGTAAAATTTCCAGACATGCCGGAGAGGGTGCGTTCGACACACATGCGGAAGCGGGTCAGATCAAAATCGATCTTGGTGATGGGGCGCGGGGTGTAGGCGTTGCCGGAACGAAATGATCCCGATGAACCGAGCGCCGCGAGGCCCGAGTTGTTGGTGGCGCGCCGCATGTCGAAAAAGTAGCCGTCGGAAAAGGAGCTCATGGTGGGTGTGCCAACGGTATAGCCCGCCCCGTTCGGGAGGGTGGTGGAATCCGTGGCCACCCAAGCCGAGCCATTGTAGCGGCGGACATGGGTGTAGGACGGCTGCAGCATCCGCAGGAATTGGTTGTGACCGATAACCGTGGAGGTGGTGTAGCGATTCGGGAGATTGTTCACATACATCCAATCGTCGGTGGAGTCGGCGGGCGTGCCGTTGTTGTTGTAGCCGTAGCAGGGCTGGCCGGGCAGGACGACTTCCTGGATGGTGTGGCTCAGGTCAGAAGCCACGGTGTTCAGAAAGGCGCGGTAAGTCCGTGGCAGCATGGTGATGTTGCTGCCATCCGGCAGCTTGCCGGTGCGGATTTCGTCGTCCGGGTTTGCGATGATGTAGAGGCCTGCCTGACGGGAAATCTTGATCTCTTTGATGGCTCCGTTGTCGGTGGTGTCCACCCAGGAGGTGCCGTTCCAATCCTGATGGTTCGGCGGCGAAATGATCTGGCGGCCATTGTCACGCTCGTCCTCATCAGCGGTGGCCGGGTCGTCGGTCTCCGCGTAGCCGGTGACGGCGGGCAGGACGAGCGGGGTGACGCCATGCTCACTCGTGCGGAGATTAATGGCGTAGGTATTGGTCGCGAAGACCTTGAAGTTGTTCTTGGTGGTGGTGTTCTCGGTGGCGTTGCCGTATTTGTGATCCCGCCAGACATTGGAACTGGATTTGATGGCGGTGGCGACCCCGGTGGTGGTGTGCTTGAAGGTGACGGGAGCATCGCCGCCGGCGCCACTCATGATCGCGCCGCTGGACTGGATGGAGTCACCCTGCTTGTTGGCGTCCGCGTAGAAACCCATCGCGGTGGATACACGGTCAAGAAAGGCGATGGTGGCGGTGAACCCGGGAGCGGAGCGGGCGTTAATCTCGCCATTGGCATGCACGGGTCCGGCCAGCGTCATGTTGGCGCCCGGCCAGATTTCCAGGTCCATGTTGTAGAAAACACCGAACTGGAAGAGGGGCACGAAATCCACGGCCAGATCCTGCCTGGCATACGAGGTGACGTTGCCCAGAGCGGAGTGCCAGCCGGTTGATTTGGAAATGATCGGCACGGTCGCGGTGTTGACCTGGAGACCGGCGTTGGGGTCGTTGGGTGAGACCGCGGGGTCGATAAACTGGAGTCCGGTGGCGCTGGTCAGTCCGGCCCGAACCTCCATCGTGGATTCGCCCTCGGCGTATTTGTGATTGGCCGCCTGTAGCACCGACTCCGGAGGCAGCTCCACGTTGTTGCTGCCACCGATGAACGCCATCGTCGTGGCGCTGCGCAGGCGATAAAGCTTGGTGGTGATCTGCTCGGCACCGTAGAGGCAGATGTTCTCGGCGGCGTTCTTGGTCCGGAGGATGAGCCGATTGCGTTCGTTGCCGCGGCGCTCGCTGACAGTGTAACTCAGCATGCTCGCGGTCAAAATGGCCATGACAGCCGTGAAAATGACCACGGTCAGCAGTGCCGAGCCGCGTTGCCGAAGGGTGGGAAGAGAGCGGGAGTTTTTCATGGCCTTAACGACGGGGGGAAACAGTGTAGTTGAAGCTGGAGCTGGAGAGCAGGTTGTTGCGCTCGGTGCCGTTCACGACTTCCATGTTGATCGCGATGAAGCCGTTCGTGGCGGTGGAGTCGGGCGATTCCGAAGAGAACACCGGATAACGGTCCCCGGCGACAAAGGGTGAGGAGGCCACGGGCACAGTCCGGCCGATGGTCTGCTTCGCGAGCACCTTGTATTTGGAAGGGCTCGGATTGCCCGCCAGGTTGATGGCATTCAGTTCCGCAGCCAGACCGGATAGCGGGTGCCCGTTGGACGTGGATGAACTGCCCTCGTCCCAGTCTTTGGTTTCATAGTAGCGGAATTCCTTCGGCTGGTTTCTCTCCGCCTGGGTGGTGACCATGCGGTAATAGATCCGGATTTGGCGGATGTCTGTCGTCCGATACTGGGAGGTGGTGGTGACCAGAACCAGGCAGTCTCCATGGGCCACCCATTTGTCGTAATCGTTGTCGGCCGCGTCTTCGATTTGCTTCATGGAGGAGGGACCGCCCGTTTCACCCGCCACCAGGCTCACATTGGTGTCGATATCCTTGTAATACGGATACAGGTAGAAAAATGAGGCATCGAGGGTCTCCTTGGAGATCTGGGCCATGAGGGCGCGCAGGGTGGCGTTGGTCTCGAGGCGCTGGCTGTCCTTATACATCGTGCGCAGGCCGAAGAGAAATGTGCTCAGGCACATGGTCATGACGATGGTGATAACGCTCATGCTGATGAGCACCTCCACCAGGGTGAAGCCACGCGCCTGGCGCTGCCGGGAATTGAGGCTGGTGTTTTTCATTGGTCGAAGCGGGTGCGGATGATGACTTCGCGATCACGGATCACACGTTCGACCCGGCCGTCGAGGTAACTGTAGGTGTAAACAAGGGTGATTTTCTTCACCTCGCTGGCGTCGCCCTCGGGGATCTCATCGATCCAGACCCAGATGTTCATGTTGATCTGCTGCGAAGCCGTGCCGGTGACGGTTGAGAGCGGAATGCTGCCGGTGAAGTTGTCGATGGCGTCGATATCCGAAGCGACGACGGTGGCGGCCGGTGTGGTGGTGGGGGCTGCCGGGGGGTCGCCCGCTTTGGTGTGAACGACCTTGAGCCATACCACCTTGGATTGGTTGAGGCGGACGCGGAAATAGGGCGGCTCAAGGACCGTTGGCGCAAACGGGTCGGTCTCGTAGCTCGGCAGGAGTGTCGTGTAGTCGAGCTGTTTGATTTGCTCGATGACACCGTAAATCATCGAGGTCGCTGCGGCATGCAGCACACTCGATTCGGTAACACGGCGGCTTTGGATAAAAGTGCCGATGAATCCCAGCATCACTCCCGCCATTAGCGTGAGAGCAACCATGACTTCGACGAGGGTAACGCCGTGGGTGCGAGGCTTTGGGCGTGAGGGGAAAGGGGATGGGCAGATTCCCCAAGCTGACGGACGGGAAGTAGGTGTGGGCTCCATTGAGGCCACACTATGACTTAAATGGAGCTAAGGCATAACGGCATTAAGCCTACGGCTTAAGGCCCTAATTATGGTAGAGCCTAAAGACTCTATATTGATTTTTACTCGACCCGTCCGGCTTCCACGTAAAGGGCCGCCGCCTGCGTGCGCCGTGTGATGTTCAGCTTCGTGAAAATTGTGGCTAGGTAATTTTTGACCGTCTTCTCCGTAAGTCCCAGTTGTTCACCGATTTCCTTATTTGTCATTCCACCGGCTAAGAGCGCGACGACCCTTCGCTCCTGGGGGGAGAGAGCATTGAGCTTCATCAGGGCCGTCTGGGTTCCGCCGTGACGCACCAAGTTCAGGACTTGGCTGGCCATGGAGGGATCCAGGACCGAATCGCCCTGGGCTACAGTCCTCAAAGCGGCGGCCAAGGTTGGGCCGTCATTTTCCTTCAGAAGATAACCTTTTGCGCCGGCGGAAATGGCTTCATGGACATTCCGCTCGCTGTTGCTGGACGTGAGGATGAGCACGGAAGTGCCAGGCCTGGCCTTGAGGTAGTCGCGGCAAGCGAGCAGTCCGGATTTGTCGGGCAGATGCAGATCCAGCATCACGACGTCCGGATTGTGGCGGTGGAGAAGGTCTAGACCGGCGGCGGCCGTGCCGGCTTCGCCGACGATCTGGATGTCGGTGTGATCCTCCAACGCACTGCGCAGGCCGAGACGGACAATCGGGCTGTCGTCCACGAGTATGATGCGAATGGTGCGGTTGGTTGATGGATTCATGTTCGGGCGGGCAGGGGCAAGGTCAGGATCACACGGGTGCCTTTGCCCGGGGTGGATTCAACTTCCAGCGATCCGCCGAGTCCGCGGGCGCGGGCCTGCATGTTGTCGAGGCCGTGGCCGCGGCCGTTCCCGGCGCTGAAGCCGCTGCCGTCGTCCTGCACCGACAGGGCGATGGAGTCGTCGCTGCGTGCGGCCCGCAAAATGATCTGCCGGGCACGGCCGTGGCGCAGGCTGTTGCTCACGGCTTCGCGGAGAATGTTCATGATCTCGGCCACTTGCTGCGAAGGTATCAGCTCAAGGGTCTCGGCGTCGAGCCGGCGCTCCATGATCACTTCGTCGCCTGTCGGCAGCGAGCCCAGCATGCCGGCGAGCGCGGCGTTGAAGGACTGGCCGTTGACGCTGCCCGGCTCGAGATCCTGCAGGTAGGAGCGCACTTCCTGGTTCACGCGGCGCAGTTCGGCCATGCACTGTTGCATGCGTTCCTGCATCGCGGGGGAGAGTTCGGATTTTTTCTGCACGCTCTCCAAAGTCAGGCAGACCGCGTAGAGCGTCTGGCAGATGTTGTCGTGCAGGTCGCGGCCGAGCCGCACGCGCTCGGCCACGGAGCGGTCGAGCAGGCTGCGGTTGACCTGCAGGTCCTCCTCGGCGCGCGCCCGCGCGGCGTGCTCCTGAGCGAGAGCGGTGCCGCGTTCGTGGGTCAATCGGGCCAGTTCCAGCATGCCCGTAGCTTCCGCCCGCGCCTGTCCCCAGGGCGGGCGGGTGGTGGATTCCGCGGCGGACCGGCGGTTTTCGATCAGGATGGCCAACAGCGGCACCATGCCCAGCAGCAGCGCGAGGAGCACCACCGCGGCCAAGATGCGCTGGTGCAGCACCTGGGTGCGGATCAGCGCGGGCGTGGCAAAACTCACGCGCGCCTCCCAACCGCTGACGTTGCCGACCGGGGTCGTGAAGCTCAGCGTGCCGGCCGGGACCGGCGTGGTGGGAGGCTGCCCGGTGCGGTAAAGCTCAACTGTGCCGCCGACCATTGCGCCCAGTTCTTTCTGAAAGTAAGCGTCCCAGCGCTCAGGCGGCAGCCCGCTCATGGCGATGATCCGCCCCAGACGGGCGCGCTGCTCGTCCACGGCCATGCGCTGCAGGTGGCGGGTCTCCTTGGTCAGCCACCACTGGAGGCTGAGGGCCGCGGCCAGGAACAGCAGCAACAGCAGCAGGGCCAGGCCGATGGAGCGGGTGAGGGAGTGCATGCGAACTGGTGAAAGACTATGCCGAGGGAGGAGGGCGCGTCAAAACCTTCGACAAACGCCCGGGCCCGGCTACATCTTTTGACCCTTTTATGCCGCGTTTCTACATCACGACCGCCATCGACTATGTGAACGGTTCGCCCCACCTCGGCCATGCCTACGAGAAGGTGCTGACGGACGTCATTGCCCGGTTCCGGCGGATGATGGGCGACGAGGTGCATTTCCTGACCGGCGTGGACGAGCACGGCCAGAAGGTCCAGGCCAGCGCCCGCAAGCGCGGCATCCCGCCCCAGCAGTTCTGCGACGAGGTCAGCCAGGAGTTCCGGGCGTTGCTGCCGCGCCTCACCATCACCAACAGCGACTTCATCCGCACCACCGAGGAGCGCCACAAGAAGGTCGTGCGCGAAATCCTCCAGCAGCTCTTCGACAAGGGCGAGATCTACAAGGCCGAATACAAGGGCTTCTACTCGACGCGTCAGGAGCAGTTCCTCCAGGACAAGGACCGCAACCCCGACGGCTCGTGGCCGGAGATTTTCGGCGAAGTCACCGAGATCGTGGAGTCCAACTACTTCTTCAAACTGAAGCAGTATCAGGACTGGCTGGTGAAGTTCCTCACCGACAACCCCGACTTCATTTTCCCGGCCTACCGCCAGAAGCAGGTGCTCGAGTTTCTCAAAGACCTGCTCAACGACCTGTGCATCTCGCGCCCGAAGGAGCGCTTGGAATGGGGCATTCCGATGCCGTTCGATGACGGCTATGTCACCTACGTGTGGTTCGACGCGCTGCTCAACTACTACTCCGCCGTCGTGGATCGTCCCGAGGTCTGGCGCGAGGCGCACCACGTCATCGGCAAGGACATCCTCGTGCCGCCGCACGCCGTCTATTGGCCGATCATGCTGCACGCCGCCGGGCTGCCGCTGCCCAAGGGCATCATCGCCCACGGCTGGTGGCTGCAGCGCGGGGCCAAGATGTCCAAGAGCACCGGCAACGCCCTCAACCCGCTGGACCTCGTCAGCGAGTTCGGCGCGGATGCCTTCCGCTACTTCCTGATCCGCGAGATGAATGTCGGGCAGGACAGCGATTTCACGCGCGAGCAGTTCCTCGTGCGCTACAACAGCGAGCTCGCCAACAACCTCGGCAACCTCGTCAACCGCACGCTGAACATGACGACGCGCTTCGCCGGCGGCGTCATCCCCGCGGCCGAGGCCGGCGACGAGCTCGACTCGAATCTGCGCGCGCTCTGGGACAAGACCCGCGACGAATTCATCCCGCTCTGCGAAGGCTACCAATTCCACACCGCGCTGGAACGGGCGATGGTCTTCCTCACCGAGACCAACGCTTACATCGAGAAGCGCGCCCCGTGGAAACTTGGCAAATCCGCCGAGGCAAAGGACCAGGCGCTGCTCCGCACCTCGCTGGCCACCATGGCCGAGGCGCTGCGGCTGGCCGTCGCGCTCATCCAGCACGTCGTCCCGACTTCCACGCAGAAGATCAACGCCGTGCTCGGCTATGAGCCCGGTGCGGTCTGGCGCGACGAACTCGTCTGGGGTGGCAAGCTCGCCGGCCGCAAGGTCGCGGAGTCACTCGTGCTTTTTCCTCGGCCGCAGCCGCCGGCCGCTCCGGCCAAACCGGATGCCAAAGCCAAGCCCTGAGCTGGATCCTTCACTGCGTTCAGGATGACACGCATTGCGGATTGTCCCCGAAGCCTGTCATTCTGAGCGAAGCGAAGAATCCAGGCACATCAGCCCGAAGCCGTTGAAATGAAGACCCCGCCCGTCAACCCGACCGGGAGCGCGACACCGGAGGCGCTCGGGGCCTTCTTCGCGCAGTGCGCCGCCGAGGCGCGCGCGGCGGGGCGTCCGCAGTTGGTGAGCATCAGCGTGGCGGTGGACAGCCTCGATCCGCTGGCCGTGCTCGAATCAATCTTCGAGCCGGGCGAACCGCATTTCTACGCCGAGCGCCCCGCGCAGGGTTTCGGCGTCGCGGGCGCCGAGGTCGCGGTGGAGTTTGTCACGCAAGGTCCCGGTCGGTTCGCCGAGGCCAAGGCTTTCATCACCGACGCGCTGGCCAACACGATCGCGGTCGGTCCGCTCGCCGAGCCCTTTGCCGGGCCGCATTTCTTCTTTGCCGCCGGCTTTGCCGACGAGGCGGTTTCCGGGGCGGCGTTTCCTGTGCTTCGGCTCTTCGTGCCGCGCTGGCAGGTGGCCCGCATGGGCGACAGCACCGTCGCCGTCGCCAACGTGCTGGTGACGGCGGATGACCCGTTGGAAATGCTCACGGCCCGCATCTGGCGCGCGCACGCGAAGTTCGGCGCCTTCGATTACAGCCGGGCGAAGCAGAAGGATCGTCCGTCCGCTCCGCGCATGGCCGAGGAGATCGGTGGGAGCGGTTCGTATCCGCGGGCCGTGGCGCAGGCACTCACGGAGATCGCCCGCGGCGACTACCAGAAAGTCGTCCTCGCCCGCGCCCTCAAATACACGACCGCCGAGGAGTTTCACCCGATGGGGGTGCTGAACCACCTGCGGCAGCGCTACCCGGACTGTTATTCCTTCTCCATCGCCAACGGGAAAGGCCAGAGCTTTATCGGCGCGTCGCCCGAGCGGCTGGTGCGGGTGGCCGGCGGGCGCATGCACACGGCCGCGTTGGCCGGATCGGCGCCGCGCGGACAGTCGGCGAGCGAGGACGCCTCCTTCGCGCAGACG
>JAUPWC010000376.1 GCA_030916665.1 Verrucomicrobiota bacterium | reverse complement strand
TGCCTTTTGGCCTATGTCCAACTGGGAATACAAGGTCATCAGCAGCGGCAAGGGCGGCTTCGCGAGCCCGGCGCTGATGGAAAAATTTCTGAACGATCTGGGGCAGGAAAACTGGGAGATCGTCAGCTTCCACCAATCGACCGACAACGCGCTGGCCTTCCACGGGCTGGCCCGCCGGTCCACGCAAAAGGACTGGACGCTCGAGGACGCCGCGAAGGCGGCCGCCCGCGCCGAGGCCGACAAGCTGCGCGCGGAGTTCGAGGCCAAGTTCAAGGCCGGCTCGGGCCAGGCTGCTCCCGAGGAGGAGGCCGAGACGTTCCTTGCCGAGGAAAAATCCGCCGCTGACGGCGATCTGCGCCGCCTGCGCGACACCTCGCGCGACGACGATGACGAGGCCGAGGAAGAGAACGGCAACGGCACCCCGAAAGACGAGTGGGACAAGCTCGCCGAGGAGGACGAGCTGCCGGCTTTCTTCGACGCGATCCGTCCGCACATGCGCCGCAACCAGCGCGGCCCGGGCATGAGCGTGGGCCTCGATCACCTCGCCAAGAAGTGGTCGCTCGACGAGTCCGACCTCAAGACCGCGCTGGTGGAGTGCGGCCTGCAAATCCCGGCCGACGAGAACGCCAAGCCCGTCTATGCCGAATACGAGGGCGAGCTTTACTGGGTGAACATCAACCGCCGCGGCGAGATCTGGATCAACCTGCGCGACAAGCCGCAGCCGGTCTTCCGCGTGGTGCAGGCCAAGCGGGTGGAAGGCCAGGATGAGGCGGTGGCTGCTCCTGCGGCCGGTTCCGAAAATGCGGGAGGAAGTTCATCTCCCGACGGATCGCCCCAGGAGGCTTCCGCCGAATCCGCCCATTTTGTTCCCCGTGAGCAGCGCCAGCAGAATCAGCCGCGCCCCGAGGGTCAGTCCGAGTCCCGCGGCCCCAAGACATTCCTCGACAAGGTGCGAGGCCAGATGCGCCGCAACCGTCGCGGCCACGGCTGGTCGGGCAGCTTCCAGTATCTCATCAAGGCCTTCAAGACCGACGAGGCCGGCCTGCTCACGCAGCTTGCGGAGCACGGTGTGATCTTGGGCGAGACCGGCACGCCGGTTGAGGCCCAGTCAGGCGACTTCACCTACTGGCTGAACAAGAACCAGCGCGGCGAGATTTGGATCAACGCCGAGCTTACGCGCAAGGTCAGGGGTCAGGCGACAGAGGACAGAGGACAGAAGTCGGAAGGCGCGGCGGAAGCGCCGGCCGAAGCCGCTTCTGTAGCCGGGGCCACCGACGCCGGGCAGCCGGCCGGCGAAGCGCCCGCCGCGGCCGAACCGGGCTCAGCGAGCCCGGCTACAGCTTCCGAGCCGGCGTCCGCGCCTGCGCCCGTTTCGACGCTCCCCGCCGAAAACACCCTGTCTGCCGTGCGGCTCCTGATGGAGCCGAAGAAACGCGGCGAGGGCGTGACCGCGCTCGTGAGCGAGCTGGCCGCGAAACTGGAGAAGACGCCCGAAGTGCTGCAGGCCGCGCTGGCCGCCGCCGGCCTCACGCCGCCCGATTCTCCGAAGGGCAAGCCGTCCTTCGCCGAGCACGGCGGTGAACTCTACTGGCTCAACATCAGCGCCAAGGGCGACCTCTGGCTCAACGCCAAGTCTTCCGCCTCCACGAAGAAGGCCAAGGGGAAGAAGCCGGAGGCGGCAGAAGATTCCGAGGATTAATCCTCCAATAAAAAAGGCACCCGATACGGGTGCCTTTTTGCTTTGCGGATCTGGTTTTCTACTCCGTCCGCGCGTGGGGGCCGATGAGGGCGCCCGTGAAGTGGCCGCCGCCGCCGGCGGCTTGGACGCTGATCGGGTAGGAATCGGCTTTCGGCAGAAGCTCCTTCCATTCGCCGGGGCCGAGGCGGTAGGCGAAGCTCAGGACTTTCTCGTCACCGGTGATGCGCAGCTCGACCTCCTTGGCGTCGGCGGGGAGCAGTCCCGTGACGAGGGTGTGGGGTTTCGGGCCGTTCTGGACCTCGACGAAGGCGCTCAGGCCGCCTTCGGTGCGTTGGGCGGCGAAATAGTAGGTGTGGGTTTCGTTCTGGCTGATCGCGAGGCCGGCGGAGGTGCCGCGGGCGGCAGGGATGGTCAGCTTGGTCGAGGCCTCATATTTCGAGTGCTGCAAGCGGCGGCCCCAGTAGGACGGGTTGCCCTTGCCGGAGAGGCGCTCGGCGCGCGGGGTGAGGTGGAGCTTACCGTCGGCGAGCTTCCACCAGCTTTCCTTGGGCGTGCGGATCATGATCCACTGCGGGGAAAGCGCGGCTTGGTCGAACTCATCCACCAGCGTGAAGTTGCCCGTGAGAGGGGTGGAACGCGTTGACCCCAACGCGTTTTCCTTCGAACCAAGCGCGCTGGGGTCAGCGCGCTCCACCTTTGGAGCTTTCACCACATACGACACGCGCTCGCCCGGGGGCAGGATCAGGGGCCAGCCGTCGTCGGTCCAGGTGACGGGCAGGAGGAAGGTCTCGCGGCCGGTCGCCCAGCGGTCGGGCGCGTAGGGGCGGCAGGCGAGGAAGATGGACCACCACTGGCCGTCGGGCCCGATCTCGAGGTCGGCGTGGCCGGTGCAGGTGACGGCGTGCTTGGCGTTGTTGTCGAGATTACGCTGGGTGAGGATGGGGTTCTTGTCCCACGGCACATAGGGGCCGGTCACGGCCTTGCTGCGCAGGATGACCTGCGAGTGCTGGTTGGAGGTGCCGCCCTCGGCGCAGCAGAGGTAATACCAGCCGTTGCGCTTGTAGAGGTGCGGGCCCTCAATCCACACGGGCTTGGTGGAGAGGTCCACGCCGCCGTTCACGATGATGCTGCGGGGGCCGATCAGCTTGTTGTTTTTGGGATCGAACTCCTGAATCCAGATGGCGCGGTGGCCCTGGTAGAGGGGCTGGTTGTCGGGCGGGTTGCCGTTGTTGACGATCCAGGCGCGGCCGTCGTCTTCGAAGAAGATGGACGGGTCGATACCGTCGAAGCCCAGCCAGATCGGATCGGACCACGGGCCGGCGGGGTCCTTGGTGGTCATGAGAAAGTTGCCGCCAGCGTCCACCATCGTGCAGATGACGTAGAAGGTGCCGTTGTGGTGGCTGATGGCCGGGGCGAAGATGCCGCGGGTGATGCCGAGGTTGTCGTAGTTGAGCTGGTCGGGGCGCGTGATGACGTGGCCGATCTGTTTCCAGTTCACCATGTCCTTGCTGTGGAAAATCGGGATGCCGGGGAAGTGGGCGAACGAGGAGTTGATGAGGTAGTAGTCATCGCCGACACGGCAGATGCTCGGGTCGGGGTAGTAGCCGGCGAGGATGGGATTCTGGAAATGGCCGGCGGGCAGCGGGGCTTCGAAGATGGTGTCGCGGCCGGTGTAGGTGAAGGATTCGAAGGCGACAGGCTCGGCGGCGAAGGCGGCCGAGGAAAGGGCGAGGGTGAGGGTGGGGAGGAGGAATGTTTTATTTGTCATTCTGAGCGAAGCGAAGAATCCAGAATCATGTGCGGTTCTGTCATCCTGCTGGATCCTTCGCTGCGCTCAGGATGACACACTACGGTCGCTAAATGGCTAACGGTGGCCCGGCATGTTGCGGAGGATCTGCTTGTGGTGTTCGAGGGGGTGAGCGGCGGGCTCGACGCCGGCGGGGAGCGGGCGCTTCGAGAACTGCTGGAAGTAGAGCAGGCAGGCGTCGCGCCAGTTGACGGCTTCCTTTTCCTGGCGGGCGAGCCGCTGGGCGACGTGCGTGAAACGGGCGTCGTCGATGCGACCCTTGAGCGAATCCCAGTCGCGGCGCAGCGTGCGGACCTCGTCCACGCCCTGCTGGTAACGCAGGCAGAGTTCGTCCCAGAGCGGGCGGCCGGACTTCATTTTGTGGTCCCAGGGCACGCGGTGGAACCAGAGCAGCAGATTTTCGGGGCAGGTCTCGAGGTTGCCCCAGAGCTTCTGCCACTCGGGCGCGTATTGGGCGAGGGCGTTGGAGCCGGTGGCCGTGCGGTTGAAGCCGATGCCGTCGGCCGCGGCCTTGTGGTAGTAAACGGAGGTCCAGTCGGGGCGGCCGGCGCCCTTGAGATCGACCCACGGGCCGGGGCCGTAGTGGTGGCCCTCGGCCATGATGTGCGTGAGGCCGAGCGGCATGGAGTAGTTCACCACGGTCTCGCGCGAGCCGAGGAGCATCTTGTTGATGGTGGAAACGACGGTGACGTCGGAGCCGAAGGTGAGGCGCGTCCATTCGTCGGCGATTTTCTCGGAGGCGAGGCCGTGGTCCCACGCGAGGCGGCCGAAGGCATACCAGTTGGCCTGCGCGAGGTGATGGCCGGTCCAGTTTCGGTCGGTGCCGGTGTTGGCGACGCCGGCGATGACGGACGGGTGCTGGAGCTTGGCGCTGCCGTCGATGATCGAGGCCACCGTGGAGCCGGAGCCGTGGGCATAGGTGTCGGCGTCGAGCACCTCGCGCCACAGCGGGGCAAGGAAGGCGAGGTCGATGGACTGGCCGAGGTATTCCTGGGTGATCTGCAGCTCGGCGGCGAGGCGCGTGTTGGGCATCGCGCCGAAGAGCGGTGAGAAGGGCTCGCGCGGCATGAAATCGAGCGGACCGTTCTTGATCTGGACGATGACGTTTTGGCGGAATTTGCCGTCGAGCGGGGCGAACTCGGCGACGGCCTGCTTCACGCGGTCCTCGTTGTTCTCAGGCGAATAGACGAAGGCGCGCCACATCACGATGCCGTTGTAGGGCTGCACGGCGTCGGCGAGCAGGTTGGCGCCGTCGGCGTGCGTGCGCTTGTAGTCCTGCGGGCCGGGCTGGCCCTCGGAGTTGGCCTTCACGAGGAAGCCGCCGAAGTCGGGGATGGCGCGGTAGATCTCGGCAACCTTTTCCTGCCACCACGCGGCGACGGCGGGGTCGAGCGGGTCGGCGGTCTTGAGCCCGCCGATCTCGATGGGGGCGCTGAAACGGGCGGTGAGGTAGATACGGACGCCCCACGGACGGAACTCCTGCGCGAGCGCGGCGACCTTGGCGAGGTAGGGCGCGGTGAGGATTTGGGCGTTGGCGTTGACGTTGGTGATGACGGTGCCGTTCAGGCCGAGCGAGGCGAGAGCGCGGGCGTAGTCGCGGTAACGTGGGTCGCGGATCTCGGGGAGGTAGAACCATTCCCAGAGCGAAAAGCCGGCGTAGCCGCGCTCGACGTGGCGGTTCATGTCGTCCCAGTGGTTGAGGAGGCGGCGCTGGATTTTCGGAGCGCTGATCAGGTTCAGGCCGTCGAGCGGTTGGCCGAGTTGGAGGTGGCGCAGCAGCGCGAAGGCGCCGTAGAGCAGGCCCTGCTCGCGGTTGGCGACGATGAGCGTGCGGTGGCCGCCCTCGTGGGCGATGCGGCGGAGGATGAAGCCCTCGACGCCGGCTTCGCGCAGGTCGGCCTCGTTGATGATCGAAGCGATCCATGGGTTGCGGGGCGTGGCGAGGATGAGGGCGTGGTTGCGCGTGGTCTTGGTGGCGACCGGGATCTCGGCGCCGAGCAGGCCGCGCAGTCCGGTCACAAGTTCGTCGCGGGCGGAGGCGACGACGGGCGGCGCGTTCTCGGGGATGACGATTTCGGAGATGGAGCCGGCGTAGGAGGCGCGCAGGGCGGAGTCGGCAACGAGATCGTAGCGCAGCCAGAGGCGGTAGCCGTCGTCGGCGGAAAGAGTGAGGGTGAAAGCGAGAGAGAGGAGGACGATGAGAGTTTTCATGGGGCGTATAGGGCGTATGCGGCCTATAGGGCCTATATGATTTACGGATGCACCGGACCGTGGATGCGGTAGTGGCCGCTGACTTGGAGCAGGGCCAGCATGGTGAGGAGTCCGTCGTAGTAGCGGTGGCGGCCGGTGGGCATGGGCATGTTCCAGAGGCGTTGCACCCAAGGCTGGCCGATCTCGCGGTCGGCGGCGAGGGCGGCGACGGCGGCCATGGCCATGAGACCCTCGATGTTATAGTCCTCGGAGACGGGCGTGCCGTCGAGCTTGAAGCGGTCGGGGATCCTGTCGCCGTGCGAGGCGAGGAACTTCAGCACGCGGTTGCTCTGCTCGACCTGCCAAGGGTCGGCGCGCCACCAGGACCAGTCGAGGGCGGGGTTGCCGAGCGTGCGCCAGGCGTCGTAACGGAAGTCGTCGTGGTTGCCCCAGGGCGTCTTGCGCGGCGTGCCGTCGAAATTGGCGTAGTCGGGCATGAGGCCGGTCTTGGGATGCGCGGCTTTGCGGAAATGCACGCGGCTGATGCGGGTGACATCCGCAAGGAAAGCGCGGTCGGCGGGGTCGGCGGCCCAGCGGGCCCAGAGCTCGGTGAAGGCGGGCAGGTGGTAGGACGGGTCGGTGAAGGCGTTGCCGGGCGGATGTGGGGTGAACACGATCTGCTTTTCGACCGGGTCGAACATGCTCGTGATGCGGCCGCGGCCGGGCTCCTCGTGCTTGTGGATCATGACACGGAGGAGTTCCTGGGCTTGAGCGGCGTAGTCGAACATCGGCTCGTCCGGAGGACTCGCCCTGCCTTGCTGCCAGCGGTGGGAGGCGAAGAAGAGAGCCATCACGAACCATTCCTCGCCGTCGGGCGCGGGGCCGGCGCTGAGGCGGCGACCGTCGTAGGCGGTGTGCCAGGCGAAGTAGCCGCCGAGCGGGCCGCCCTCGTGCTGCATGTAGTGCTTCGCAAATTTCCAGATGGCGTCGAAGTGCTCCCGCCGGTCCATTTGCACGGCGATCATCATGCCGTAGGACAGGCCTTCGGAGCGGACGTCGTGGTTGTTGATGTCGGGCACGTAGGCCATGCCGCCGGGCACCGGATAGAAGAGCGACTCCGAGTTCGGATCGCCGGCGAAGAGCTGCCGCCAGGCACCGTCGAGGCGCGCCGTGATCTCGGCGTCGGACTTGCCGAGGTATTCCTTGAAGAGGTTGCGATACTGCCCGTTGGAGGCGGCGCCGCCGGCAAACACCGACGCGGTGGCGAGCGTGAAGGTGATGGTGAAGAGCAGGCGGCGCATAACGGGATCAGTTGAAGGCGCGCTGTTCGCCCAGTTGCCGGGCCCAGGAGGCGAGGGCGCCATTCTTGAGCTGGAGCACGATGGTCTGGTAAACGGTCACATTCTGGGGGCTGAACACGGGCTCCTTCACCACAATCGCGGCGCCGGTGATCGGGTCATAGGTAGGGATCTCCTTCATGTCGGTGGGAACCATTTTCTGCGCGGTCAGGACGTCGAACTGATAGACGAGGATTGTGTCGCCTTCCGGGGAAGTATGGACCGATTTCGGGGCGCCCCAGATGCTGCGGATTTCCACTTCGGTCATGCCCTTGCGAAGGTTTTTGGACTGCTCCTTTACGGCCGGGGTGGAAGCGGCCGGTGCGGTCGGCGATGCGGTGGCGGAGGTGCTGGTCGGCGTGTTGCAGCCGGCGAACAGCAGCGTCGTTGCGAAGAGGAGACAGAGGGAGGCGGATGACTTCATGGTTGAGGAGAAAGAGGCAGGTGGAAGTGGAGGCGTCCTCCGGCCTGGAGCAGGCCGAGGCAATAGAGCAGGCCGTTGTAATAACGCCAGCGGCCCTCGGGTAGAGGGGCGTCCCAGAGCTGACGCACGAAGGGCTGGGCGAGTTTCGGATCGGCGGCGTGTCCGGCCACGGCGGCCATGGCGGTCAGGCCGACGGAGGTGTCGGAGGAGAGCGGCTGGCCGGCGAGGGAGAACTGGTTGGGCACGGCGGGCAGATGACGGCCGAGAAAACGCAGCACGCGGTTGCTCTGCTCAACCTGCCAGGGATCGGCCCGCCACCAGGCATGATCGAGGGCGACGTTGGCGAGCGTGCGCCAGGCGTCGAAACGGAAGTCGTTTTTGCCGGGGCCGAATTCGAGGCCGGTGTAGGGCGTGCCGTCGAACTGGGAGTATTCGGGCATGAGGCCGGTTTGCGGGTGCGCGGTTTTCTTGAAATAGGCGCGGCTCGTGGCGGCGGCCTCGGACCAGAAAGCGCGGTCGGCGGGATCGGTGTCCCACCGCGCCCAGAGTTCATAGAACGCCGGCACATGGTAGGACGGATCGGTGAAGCGATAGGCAAAGTCGGTCGGCGCGAACACGATCTGTTTTTCGTCGCGATGGAAGATCGGCGTGATGCCGCCGGTGGCGGGCTTGTGCCGCATGTCGCGCAGCAGGCGGCGGGCCTCGGCGCCGTAGTTGAGGAGTCCCTCGCCGTCGCCCCAGCGGTGGGAGGCAAAGAAGAGCGTCATGGCGAACCAGGCTTCGCCGTCGCTGGCGGAGCCCGGATCGATGATCGTGCCGTCGAACTTGCATTGCCACGCGAAGTAGCCCGCACGCGGGCCGCTGGCATGCCGCATGTATTTGTTCGCCCAGCGCCAGAGGCGGTCGAACTCGGCCTTTTTGTCCAGCTGCACGGCGATCATCATGCCGTAGGAGAGGCCTTCGGAGCGGACGTCGTTGCTCCCGATGTCCGCGATGTAGGCGAGGTCGTCGCCGACGGGGTAGTAGAGGCGCTGCGAGCGTTCGTCGCCCGCGAAGAAATGCTGCCACGCGACATCGAGCTTCGCGTCGAGCTCGGCCGCGGATTTGCCCAGCAGCGTGGCGAAGAGATTGGGCGCGGCCCGCGGCGGCGGGGCGGCGGTGAAGGGCGGTTGGGCAGGGACGGCGCAGGCCGTCACTGCCAGACCGACGAGGAATGGCAGGAAGCGAAACAGTTTCATGGAGGTGAGCGGGAACGGCGCCCGCGACCGGATCAGGTGCCGGCCTGGGCCTTGCGGCGTCGCTCGGCGAGTTCAGCGGACATTTGCAGCGTCGTGCTCTTGTTTAGGCCGCAGAAAGCGACCGAGATCACGCAGCCCAGGAACAGCAGACCGACCACGATGCTGGAGCAGGCCCGGAAGCCGGCGATGGCGTTGGGCGCGGAGGGGTTGCTGGTTTCGTAACCCCAGAAGCCGGCGAGGATCCAGAGCAGGCAGGCCGAGCCGAGGGCGAGGCCGGACTTCAGGGAGAAGCCGATGGTGGCGAAAACCATGCCGGTGAACCGGCGGCCGGTCTGCCATTCGGAGGAGTCGGCGGCATCGGCATACCTGGCCCCCTTGTTGGCGCAGGTCGGGGCGTAAACGTTGGAGCCGGTGATGGCGAGGATGACCATGCCCCAGGTGGCGTCGGGC
>JAUPWC010000375.1 GCA_030916665.1 Verrucomicrobiota bacterium | reverse complement strand
GGACTTCAGCAGCCTGCCGCGCCCCACGGTGGACAAGCACTCCACCGGCGGGGTGGGTGACAAGATCACCCTGCCCCTCGTGCCGCTGGTGGCGGCCTGCGGAGCGGCCGTGCCGCAGCTCAGCGGTCGTGGGCTCGGTCACACCGGCGGCACGCTCGACAAGCTCGAGTCCATCCCCGGTTTCAAGGTCCAGCTCAGCGTCCCCGAGTTCCGCGCCATCCTGCAGCAGGTCGGCACCGCCATGATCGGCCAGACCCCGCAGGTCGTGCCCGCCGACCGCAAGCTCTACTCCTTGCGCGACGTCACGGGCACCGTCGAGTGCATCCCGCTCATTTGCGCCAGCATCATGAGCAAGAAGCTCGCCGAGGGCATCGATTCGCTCGTGCTCGACGTGAAGTTCGGCAAAGGCGCGTTCATGAAGCGCAAGGAAGACGCCCTCACGCTCGCCCGCGCCATGGTCGAGACCGGCCGCGCCGCCGGCAAACCCGTGCGCGCCCTGCTCACGGCCATGAACCAGCCGCTCGGCCGCGCCGCCGGCCACACCACCGAGGTCATCGAGTCCATCGAATGCCTCAAGGGCCGCGGCCCCGCCGACCTCTTGGAGGTCACCCTCGCGCTCACCGGCCACATGCTCATCCTCGGCGGCGTGGCCAAGGACATGGCCGACGCGCGCGCCCAAATGCAGGCCGCCATCGCCTCCGGCGCCGCGCTCCGGAAATTCCGCGAGATGTGCACCGCGCAGGGCGGCGACGCCCGCGTCGTGGAAGACTACACCCTCCTGCCCACGGCAAATAAACAGATCGCCATCACGGCTCCGGCGGACGCCCACGGCTTCGTCAGTGCCGTGGACGCACTCAAGTGCGGCCACGCCATCATGGCGCTCGGCGGCGGCCGCGCCGCAGTCACGGACAAGATCGACCACGCCGTCGGCATTGCGGACCTCATCAAGATCGGCGAGCCCGTCGCCCCCGGCGCGCGCCTCTGCACGTTGCACGCCAACGACGCCACCAAGGCCGCTCGCGCCGAAGCCCTCATCCGCGAGGCCATCGCCTTCTCCGCAGCCGCCCCCCAGCCGGAGCCGCTCGTGCAGGACCTGATCAGCTGACCGCCTGCACGGTTTTCACGACGGCTGGATCAATCGCAGCTGGACGCCCAGTTTGATGGCGATTTCCTCCACCCCGAGCCCCTTGGCGATGTGCAGCAGCACCTCGCGCGCGCTGGTTCAGCTCGCCCTCGAAGCGCCCGCGTATCGAGGCCGGCACCTTGCTCAGATA
Organism: Verrucomicrobiota bacterium; assembly: GCA_030916665.1. Lineage (GTDB taxonomy): Bacteria > Verrucomicrobiota > Verrucomicrobiia > Opitutales > Opitutaceae > Lacunisphaera. Next base: position 5,234 of record JAUPWC010000375.1, on the reverse strand, counting down.
CATCCGGGCGGCCGCCACTGCGGTCACGGCCTCGATCAGCTGGTCGAGCGTGGCGGTTTTCTCCACGATGCCCCTCGCACCCAGCGCCAACGCCCACTCCAGCACGTTGCGATCCGTGATGCCGGAAAAGATCACGACGCGGGCCGGCGAATATTTCTCGCGCAGCGATTCCGGCAAACTGAGACCGGACGCGCCGCCGAGGTTGATGTCGAGCACCCCCATATCGGGTTCCGTTTTCTCACAGAGCGCAGCCGCCTCCTTCGGGTTGGAGGCGCCGCCCACGACGGTGAACCCCGGCATGCTGCCCAGCGCCTGGGCAAACATCTGGCGAATAACGACACGCCGCGACCAGCAGCACATTCAAGAATGCGTCGTAGCACCGCTTCGGCGTGCATAATGGCCATCTCTTCGCCTCTCGCTCAGGGTGCTGAATCCGGCCAATCTAAGACCGCCCCGTCGGGTCACTTGATCTCCCGGCTGGCACGCTCGAGGTTCACTTGAGCGCCGGTGAAATCCGGCTGAAGCCGCAGCGCCTCCTGAAAACACGGCACGGCTTCCTGCGGCCGGCCGAGGCGCGCGAGGGCTACTCCGAGGTTGTTGTGCAGCTCGGCGCGGTCCGGTTTCAGCCGGATCGCCGCTTCGAACTGGCCCAGCGCTTTCGGTCCGCGGCCAAGTTCCAGCAGCACGTCGCCGTAGTTCGAGCGCGCCTCAGGATCATCAGGCTTGAGCTGAACGTAACGGGCGTAGTGCGGCTCGGCTTCCGCCAGACGGCCGAGCTGCGCGAGCGTGTTGGCGAGGTTGAAGCGCGGCTCGGGAAAATCCGGCTTGAGCCGCAGCGCCGCCTCGAAACGCGTGATCGCCTCGGTCGTGCGGCCTGTCTGCAACAGCGCGTTGCCGAGGTTGCTCAGCACGTCCGGTTCCTCCGGTTTTATCCGGTGCGCCTCTTCGAAACTGGCGATGGCCTCGGGCCAGCGACCGAGCTTCATCCAGGCGTTGCCGAGATTGTTGCGCACCTCGACCGACGTGGGCGCGACGCGCGCGGCTTCCTCCAGCAGCACCCGCGCTTCGTCAAAACGCCCGGCCTTCTGGTAAATCTCCGCCAGCGCGCTCAGGGCCCGGATGTTCTGCGGACGCTTGACGACCGTGTCCTCCCAGATGGCCAGCTCGCTTCGGTAGTCGTGGTTGCGCCGGATCGTCGTCACCGTAAGCGCCACGGCCAGCACGGCGAACACCGCGAAACTCCGCCGTCCCAGCCACGCGTGCAACGCGACGACCACCAGCGACACGACGGCCGCGAGCGCCAGATAAACCCGGTGTTCGCTCATTGTCTGGGTCACCACCGGCACAAAACTCGAGCTCGGAGCCAGCACCGCGAAGAAGAAAACCCCCAGATAGCCGCTCGCCCGTCCGCGCCACGCCGCCCAGCCGCTCACCACGAGCAGGGGCAGGAGCAACAGCGTCTGCCACCAGACTTCACTCCAGCCAGCCGCCAAGTCCTTGCCGTAGTCGAAAACCAGCGGCTGCGGCCAGAGCGCCAGCCTCAGATATTGCACCACCGCACCTGCCTGCGTGAGCGCATAGCCCCACGGCGACATCCCGCCGCCGAAACCTGCCGTGCCCCCGCGCCCTCCGGTCGTCATGACCAGCCAAACCAGCAGCAGCCACGTTGCCGCCAGCGCAAGATGAATGCGCCGGCGCCGGCGCCAGACCTCAGTCCACGAACCCGCCACGAAAACCCGGTCGTAGAGCGCCACCATCACCGGCACCGTGACCATGACTTCCTTCGCGGCCATGCCGAGCAGGCACGCCACCCACGCCAACACCGTCCAGCGTTTCGGCGCGCCGGGCTCGATCGAGCGGATGAAGCACCACAGCGTCAGCAGATACATCAGGCTGACGAGCGACTCGGCGCGCTGGATGACGTAGGTCACCGCCTGCGTCTGCAGCGGATGCAGCGTCCACAACAGCGCCGCCGCCAGCGCGAGCCAGGCCGCATCCCGGTTGTAGGGCGGGGTCGCCGAACCCCGCTGGGCCTCGGCCAGAGACGGGGTCGTGCGATTTAGCTCCAGCGTCCGCCGCACAATCCCGAACAACGCGCAACCCGTCGCCACATGGATCAGCAGGTTGAGCAGGTGATAGCCCCAGGCCGACAGGCCGTGCGCCGCATAGTTGAGCGCCAGCGTGAAGTTCAGCAGCGGCCGCCCGCTGACGGTCAATCCGCTCTGCCCCGGCGGCAACCAGGCCGTCGTCAGGCTGCGGATGGTCGGATTATCCCGGATCGACAGGTCGTCGTCGAAGATGAACGGCACACCAAACGAGTTGTGATAGGCCAGCACCGCCGTCCCTGCGATGAGCAGAACCGCGCCCCAAGTCGGGAGGCCGCGTCGGGCGGTTTGGGTGGGCGAGGTTTTCACGGGGTGCCGGAAAAGTAAAAGTCCGCTGGCGGGAAGCCAGCGGACTTTTCAAATGGTGCCCAGGAGAGGACTCGAACCTCCATGCGGTTAAGCACAGGCTTCTGAGACCTGCGTGTCTACCAATTCCACCACCTGGGCAAAAAACGGAAGGGCAATGGATACGCCCCGCCCCGGGTGGCGCAAGAGTTTTGTTTTCTTGGTGGAACGCGTTGACCCCAACACGTTTTGACCAGCGCGCAGAGATCAGCCCGCTCCACCCTTGGCGAATCGGCGCTCGTGCTCCAGCAGGCGCTGCTTGCGCCAGAGGCCCCCGGCGTAGCCGCAGAGGCTGCCGTCGGCGTTGATGACGCGGTGGCAGGGGATGACGATGGCCAGCATGTTGGAGCCGTTGGCGCGCCCGATGGCGCGCGGACCCTTGGGGATGCCCAGTCGCGCCGCCATCTCGGCGTAACTGCACGTGCGACCCGGCGCGATCCGTTGCAGCTCGGTCCACACGCGCAACTGGAAGTCCGAGCCCACCGGCACTAGCGGCATCGAGAACTTCATCCGCGTGCCCGCGAAATACTCGGTCAGTTCCGCCGCGGTCCGGTCGAGCAACGCATGGTTGCCCGGCACGATGGCGCACTCGAGCCGGCGGCGCAGGCCGACCAGCTCGCGCTCGAGGCCGCGCCGGTCCACGAACTCGAGCAATCGCAGGCCGCCATCGTCGGCCAACGCGAGCATGGTGCCGAGGGGGGTCTCCAGACGGCGCGCGAGCAGGCAGGCGGCGTTTTTCGCTCCGCGTGGCGGCGCCCCGAAGACGCGCGCGAAGGCTTCGCGAAAACCGCTGGTGGATTCGTAGCCACGATCAAGTTGCGCCTCGATGACCGGCTTGCCCGACTGCACGTCGCGCAACGCGAGGCCCATGCGCCGCGCGCGCTGGTAGGCGTGAAAGGTCATGCCGTGGTAGGCCTTGAACTGCCGGCGGGCGGTGGTCGGTTCGACGCCCATCGCCATGAGATCCTTGTCGGTCACGCGACCATCGGGCGCTTCCTCGGCGGCCCGGCGCAGCTTCTCGACCAACGGCGGCACCGGCTTGCTGCCGTCCATCGGCCGGCAGAGGCGGCAGGGCCGGTAGCCGCCGTGCAGGGCCTCGGTCACGTTTGGGAAAAACTCCACGTTCTGTGGCAGCGGCTTCTTGGCCTTGCAGGTGGGCCGACAGAAGATGCCGGTGGTCTTCACGCCCGTGAAGAACACGCCCTCGTAGGCGGAATCGCGCCGGGCCAGCGCGCGATACATCGTGCGCGGACTGGGCAGGGGTGGCGGGGCGGCGGACAAGGCGGCTTCAGGTTGAATCATGCCCCACTCTAGCAAGCCGGCGGGCGGAGGCGCCGCCGGATTTCGGGCAGGTTATTTCTTGGTCAGAAAGTCGCGGATGTCCGGCACCTCGCGATCACGACGACCGCTGCGCTGGCGGACGAAATACGGCTCGGGCGGGATGATGCCGTCGTCCTCGCCGGGCTCGACGGCCTCGCCTTCGTCATCCTCGTCGTCGCCGGTCTCGATGATCACGTCGCTCAGATCGACATAATCCTCCTCGAAATATTGGGAAACACGCCGGGGGGTCGGATCGAGCCAGACGAGCGGGGTCGGGAGATCGCCCTTGGTTTTCACCTGCACGAAATGGCAGGGAAAACGCTCGTCCTTGAAATGCTTGAGGAAGTCGCTGAGCCACTTGTTGCCGACGCCGGCGCGGTTGGTCAGGAAAACCACGTCCGAAAAACGGATGCAGGCATCGAACCACTGGCCGAGCACCGGGTGCTTTTCCGCCAGGCCGCAATCCAACACCGTGAAAATGCGGGCCAGTTCCAGTCCCTGCTGCTCCAGCCAGGGTTTGAGCGCCTCGAGCTGGTCGATCGGACTGACCAGGGAATCCGCGAGGAAAAACACGGTGGCCCCGGCGGGCAGCTTCAGGCGCGGCAAGTTCGGCGCGGTCCACTGCCAGCGGCGGATCTCGACGTTGGCCAGCGCAGCGAGCTTCTCGTCCTGCGGATCGGCAGCCTCGCCCTCCGCCAGCAGCACCACGGCCTTCTCGTCGGCGCCGAGACCGTTTGCGATCAGGTCGCGCACAAGGGCCCGGCGGCCGGAGCCGGGAGTGCCGAGGATGAAATAGACGGAATTCATTTTAACCGAAAATCGCCGATGCGGCCCAAAACGCAAACCCACGCCGGCGGCGGGGTGGGTTCAGAATTTGAAAGTGCGGTTCTGCGCCGCGTGGCGCATCCAGTGGTCCACGAGCACGAGGGCCGTCATGGCCTCGACGATCACGACCGCACGCGGCACGACACAGGGGTCGTGGCGGCCGCGGGCCTTCAGCTCGGTGCGAGCGCCGCGCAGGTCCACGGTGCGCTGATTCTGGAGAATCGTGGCGGTGGGCTTGAAGGCCACGCGGAAGACCAGTTCCTCGCCGTTGCTGATGCCGCCCTGCACGCCGCCGGAGCGGTTGGTGGCGGTGCCGACCTGGCCGCGCTTGCTGACGAAGACGTCGTTGTGCTGCGAGCCCTTGAGGAGCACGCCGCCGAAACCGCTGCCGATCTCAAAACCCTTGGTCGCGGGCAGCGAGAGCATCGCCTTGGCGAGATCCGCCTCGAGCCGGTCGAACACGGGTTCGCCGAGGCCAACCGGCACGCCGCGCACGCGGCACTCGATGACGCCCCCGACGGAGTCGCCCTTGGCGCGCACCTGTTTGATGCGCGCAATCATCTTCTCGGCGCTGGCTGGGTGCGGACAACGCACGGCGGAGGCCTCGACCTGCGCGAGCGTGGGAAATTTCACAACGGC
>JAUPWC010000374.1 GCA_030916665.1 Verrucomicrobiota bacterium | reverse complement strand
TACGGCGGCGGCGGCGGTGGTGGCGGCCGCGGCGGTTTCGGTGGCGGCGGTCGCGACCGTTACTAAGCCTGCGCGCTGCAACCAGCAGCCCAACCAATTCAGGCGGAGCCTCACGGCTCCGCTTTTTTATTTTCCGGCCCAGTCTTTCCGTGGGAGCAAGCTTGCTCGCGACTTATCGGGCGCCGATTGAATGTCGCGAACCGCTCGCTCCCCGTATGTCCGCCATCCTGACCCAAGTTAGCCGGCATCTTGCGCACCTCTCCGCCTGCACCCTGTGCCCGAAGATGCACCAGCCCGTCGTGGTCGGCCGGCCGGTGGCGTCGCGGATCCTGCTCGTGGGCCAGGCTCCCGGCGACAAGGAGCCCAAGCTCGGCCGGCCCTTCGCGTGGACGGCGGGCAAGACGCTCTTCAGGTGGTTCCACGAAGCCCTCGGCTGGAGCGAGGACGAGGTGCGCGACCGCGTTTATTTTGCCGCCGTCTGCCGTTGTTTTCCCGGCAAGAAGGCCACCGGTGGCGATCGCGTTCCCGATGAAGACGAGATCGCCGCCTGCTCGCGCTGGTTGGCCGCCGAGGTCGCACTGCTGCGCCCGGCGCTCGTGCTGCCGGTGGGCAAGCTCGCCATCACGCAGTTCCTGCCACCCGCACCGCTGAACGAGCTCATCGGCCGCCAGCTGCGCATCGAATATCGCGGCCACGCGATGGACTGCATCCCGCTGCCGCATCCGTCGGGTGCCTCGCCCTGGCACCGCATGGAGCCGGGCAAAACGCTGCTGCGTGAAGCGCTCGCACGGGTAGCAGCCCATCCCGCGGTGCAGGCGGTGAAATGAGATTGCCTCGCCGGTTTCGCGCCGCTGCCTTGCGCGCATGATTTTCCGCCAGTGCATGGGCGCGCTAGCGCTTCTCTTTCTCGCCTCGTCGGGCGCCGCCGCCAAGGTCCGTCACTCGACCCCGGTGGAGGGCGTCTATGCCGGCGCCATCGTGACCGATGCGGCCACCGGCCGCGTGCTCATCGAGGAGAACGCCGACGTCTCGAATCCGCCCGCGAGCATGACCAAGCTCATGACCTTCGCCGTGCTGCACGACAAACTCGCCGAGGGGACCATCACGCTCCAGACGCCGGTGAAGATCGACGCTTCCGATGCGCGCATGGGCGGCACCCAGGTGTATCTGGACGCGCGCGAGACCTTTCCCGTCGAGGAGCTGATTTACGCGATGATGATCCAGTCGGCTAATGACGCCTCCCACGCGCTGGCCCGCGCTGCCGCCGGCTCGGTGCCCGCTTTTGTGGAACTCATGAACGCAAAGGCCCGCGCGCTCGGCATGACCCGCACCACCTTCCGCACCCCGCACGGTCTGCCCGCACCCAGCCGCCGGATCGAGGACGGCGACGTCAGCACGCCGCGCGACTACGCGCTGCTGTGCCGTCACCTCATCGTGCATACCGACGTGCTGAAATACGCCTCGGTCAAGGAGCGTATGTTCGGCACAGGCGTCCGCGCCACCCCGATGCGCATGGACAACCACAACAAGCTGCTGGAGCGGATTGCCGGCGTGGACGGCCTGAAAACCGGTTACACCCAGAGCGCCGGCTACTGCCTCAGCGCCACCGCCGAACGCGATGGCAAACGCGTGATCATGGTCATCATGGGGTCGTTCGGTCCCGGCCGCACGATTGACCGGGGCAAGGCCCGCGACTTCAAGGCCATCGAGCTCATCGAGCACGGATTTGCCGCCACTCCAGCCGGACCGGTGGTGGTGAGCACCGCGCCGTCTGCAACGTCCAAGCCGGCTCCCGCCCCGCCCCGCGCGGCGCCGACAGACGCGCCGACGGTCAAGACCGCCCCAGCGGCCGTCCCCGCCGAACAATCCTCGACGCCGGCGGAACCGATGTTCAAGTTTCGCGTCATTCCTCCCGAGAAAAAGCCGTGACCACCCCATCCCTGCGCTCCGCCCTGTTCTTCTGTCTTGGCCTGCTGGCCCTCGCCGCCGCCCCGCTTCACGCGCAGCGCGAAAAGCTGCCGCCCGAGGACCTTGAAATCGTCGAGCAGCGGTGGCCCGAGGCGAAAAAGACCTACACCGGTCTCCGCTACGTCGTGCTCCAGAGCGGCGAGACCGAAGGGCCGATGCCGAAATCAGGAGACATGGTGAGCGTGGTTTACAAGGGCATGCTCCTCGACGGAAAGGTTTTCGACCAGAACACGGCCGACAATCCGCTCAAGATCCGCGTGGACCGCGGCGACCTGATCGATGGTTGGGAGGAAGCGCTCCAGAAAATGCGCAAAGGCGAGAAGTGGCTGCTCATCGTGCCGCCGGAGCTCGGTTACGGCGCCCGCGGCAAGCCTCCGACGATCGGGCGTTACGCCACACTCGTGTTCGAGATGGAGCTGATCGACTTCGGCAAGCACCTGAAGTGAGCGGGTAGGGTGGAACGCGCTGACCTCAGCGCGTTTTTTAGCGAAGCGCGCTGAGGTCAACGCGCTCCACCTCAAGGCGGACGCTTACTTCAGCATTTCTTCCAGCAGCGGCTTCATCGCGTCGGCCCAGAGCTGGTAGCCGGCCGGGGTGAGGTGCAGCTGATCGGGCATGATCGTCCAGGGGATGCGTCCGTCCTTGCCGAGGAACTGGGCGCCGATGTTGAGGAAGCGCACGTTCGCGCCGTCGTCGAGTTTGGCCAGCAGGGCGTTGGCCCGCTCGATGGCGCCCATCCGCTTGCCGGCGTCGGTGACGGCCGCCTCGGTGATGAGGCCGGTGGGGGTGCGCCGTGCATCGCGGGGGAAAATGGCGAGCAGCAGAACCTTCACTCCGGGGATCTTGGCCCGGATCAGCTCGACGATCTTGGTGTCGGCCGCGGCAATCTGTTCGCCGGTGTGCTGGCCGGCGTTGTTGGTGCCGAGCATGAGCACGACGACCTTGGGGCTGATGCCGTCGAGTTCGCCGTTCTCGATACGCCAGATCACATGATGCGTCTGGTCGCCACCGATGCCAAAGTTGGCCGGCTGGTGCTTGCCGTAATAATGCTCCCAGATGTGCGGCGCGCCGCGCCAGCCCTCGGTGATGGAGTCGCCGAGGAAGAGGAGGCCGATCGGACCTTCCTTGCCGCGCTGCAGGAACGACTCGTGCAGCTGAAAGAACCGTGCGTTGCCGGTCTTGGGGATCGGGGCCGAAGCATCCACCACCTCGGGGGCGGCTTGGGGCGCCGGTGAGGCGGGCGCCGCCGGAGCGGTGGACTGGGCCGGCGCCAGCGGCGCGAGCAGGGCAAGCAGAAGCAGGACGGGGACGAGGCGGGGTGTTTTCAGGGGCATAAAGCGGCGGTCGCGGCGGACCGGTCCTCATGCCTACGCGAAGAGCCGGCGGCGTTGCGACCAGAAACGGTCCGCGCTGTAGAGGACGAGGCCCGCCCAGATCACGGCAAAGGCCTGCAGGCGCGCGCCGTCGAAAGCCTCGTGATAGAGGAACACGCCGAGCAGAAACTGCACGGTCGGCGCGAGGTATTGCAAAAGTCCCAGGGTGGTCAGGCGGATGCGCTGGGCGCCGTGCGCGAAGAGCAGGAGCGGCACGGCCGTGACCACCCCCGCGCTCAGCACGAAGGCCTGCGTGCGGGGGTCGATCCGTCCGAGCGCACCCTCGCCGGTGTGGTGCCACCACAGCAGCAGGCCGGCGGCGAGAGGGAAGATCAGGATCGTTTCCACGGTGAGCCCCGCGATGGGGCCGAGATTGGACCGCTTCTTCAACAGACCGTAGGTGGTCCAGGTGAAGGCGATCGTCAGCGCCACCCACGGGACATGACCGACGCGCACGAGCAGCAACAGCACGCCGGCCGCCGCGAGGCCGATGGCGGTCCACTGCACCGGCCGCAGCTTTTCATGGAACACCAGCGAGCCGACCGCCACGTTGCACAGGGGCACGAGGAAGTAGCCGAGGCTGGACTCGATCACCTGCCCGGCGTTCACCGCCCACACATAGACGCCCCAGTTGAGCGTCAGCATCACGCTGGCGGTAAAGTTCAGGCCGATCGCCCGTGCGCCGGCCAGCCCCGGCCGCAGGGAGGAAAAGTTTCGCTGCCAAGCCAGCACGCCGAGCAGGAACACCAGCGACCACACAATCCGGTGGGCGATCAACTCGACCGACGAGACCGCCGTCATCTGCTTCCAATAAACCGGCACGGTCCCCCAGATCAGAAAGGCCCCGGCGGCGGCGAGGCCACCCTGGGCGGAAGCGGGGGAGATGGGGGAGTGAGCGGACAAGCCGCGACGGTGGGGCGTGCCGCCGCCAGCGTCAAACCGGGTGGCGCCGCACCCTTTGCCAAATCGGGCCGATACAGCGCTACTTGGCGGAGGGAGCCGGCGCCGGGGGCGGGTTGCGGCTGGACTGCCAGGCGAGGAACCGCCACCGGCCGCCTTCCTGGCGCCAGACGGCGAGGAAGTTCAGGTCGAGCAGGTTCTGGGTGTCGGCACTGCCGGCGCGGATGAGCGCACGGCCCGTCATCAGGATGACACCGGGCGCGACCGGGATGAAACGGTGCCGGGTGTATTCAAAGGATTTATAGACGGAGCGCCGGCTGGTGAGCGACTCAATGAACGCCGACTTGGTGTCCACCACGCCGTTAGAATGTGCGTAGTGCAGGTCGTCCGACAGGATGGCGTCGAGGCGGGCGGCGTCGGCGGCGAGGATGGCGGCCGTGCGTTCGTCATCGGCCGCGCGCAAGTCCGCGAAGGCGGCCGTTTCGGCCGGTGCGAGCAGCGCGTGGGTGACGGAATTGCGCGCGGTCGCGGCGGGAGCCTCAATCTGAGCGGAAGCGGAGACGGCGAAGAGCGCGGTGAGCAGAAAGCAGCGGGACAAACGGACGGAGTTCATCGGCGTAGGCTCAGCGCTGCACCGGCTGCGGCCGTCCGTTATCGTCGATGGCGACGTAGGTGAAGGTGCCTTGGGTGACGCGGACGTGTTCGCCGCCCTTGTGGCGCTGCGCCCAAGCCTCGATCGCGATGCGCATGGAGGTGCGGCCGATCTTCTGCATCGAGGCGTGGCAGCTGACGATGTCACCGACGTAGACGGGCTGGTGAAACTCCATCGCGTCGATGGCGACGGTCGTGATGCGGCTCTTGGCGGCGTTGCGGGCGAGGATGGCGCCGCCGAGGTCCATCTGGGAAACCATCCAGCCGCCGAACATGTCGCCGTTGGAGTTGGTGTTGGCCGGCATCGCGATCGTGCGGATCACGAGTTCGCCTTGGGGTGCGGCAGGCGGGTTGTCTGGCATGCCGGCAGCCAATCACGCCCGGGCGGCACGCGCAAGTTTGGCGAGCTGCTTCCGCAGCAGCCGGGCGCGGGCGCGCAGCGCGGGGGTTTCGCCACGGGCCGCGCACTCCTCGACGAGCGCCGCCGCCGCGGTGCGCTCCGCGGCGAAACCCGGGGCCAGGCTCAGCTGGACGACGCAATCGAGGGCCACTGCTTTCACGACGCTGCTGCGGTCGTCGAGCCAGCCGCGCACCATGACGATCATCCGCCGCCGCTCCGCCGGGGTCAGGTTGTCCAGCCGGGCCAGCATTTGGCAAAAACGGGAGCGCACGACCCAGTGCTCGATGCGGGACACACGGGTGAGGAGTTCGCGCTTGTAGGGACCGAGCAAGTCGGGCCGGGCGGCGGAGACCTGCACCAGCGCGCCGGACGCACGGTTACGGATGCCCTCGTTATCATCGGCGAGTCCGTCAAAAAGCTCGTCCACCAGCTCCGGCCGGGCCAGCACCTGCGCGGCGACCTCGGCGGCACGACCCAGAGCGTAGGCCGGGCCTACAGCGAGTTGGTCAAGCAGGGTGGGCATAGGGTCAACCTAGACCTTGCCGGCCGGTGAAGTCCATCGCGTGGCAGCCGACTTTGGCATTGTTTCGGGCCCGCGAAACGGGGTATGACACGCTCATGTCCGTCACCTCCCACGCCGTTTTCCGGCGTTTGTTCAACGAAATCGGCACGGTCGATCAGGTCGGCATCGAGGAAAGGGTGGCCAAATACACCACGCGCAGCCTCAAGAAGCACGCCAAGGTCTGGGGCCTGAAGACGGCCGTCTCGATGGTCGATCTCACCACCCTCGAGGGGAAGGACACCCCCGGCAAGGTCGCCTCGCTCTGCCAGAAGGCCCTGCGTCCCCACGACGACCTCGACTGCCCGCAGGTCGCCGCGGTCTGCGTCTATCCCGCCATGGTGAAACACGCCCGCCGCGCTTTGGGCGAGGACACCGCCGTGCGCATTGCGTCGGTGGCGACCGCGTTTCCGTCCGGCCAGGCGCCGCTGCGCACCCGCCTGGCGGAGGTCAAGGCCGCCGTGGCCGACGGCGCCGACGAGATCGACATGGTGATCAACCGCGGGGCCTTCCTCGCGGGCGAGTTTCAGGAAATGCAGGATGAAATCGCCGCCGTCGTGCAGACCTGCGGCGACGCCACGCTCAAGGTCATCCTCGAGGTCAGCGAACTGGAGACCTACGACAACATCCGCGCCGCGTCCTTTCTGGCCATGCGCGTGATCCGGCCGGGCGACTTTATCAAAACCAGCACGGGCAAGACCTCGCTCAACGCCACGCTCGGTAACAACCAGGTAATGATCGAGGCCATCCGGGACTTCTACCTCGAGACCGGCATCCCCATTGCGATGAAGCCCGCCGGTGGCATCCGCACCGCCAAGCAGGCGCTGCAGTTCCTCATCGCCGTGAAAGAGACGCTCGGCGACGCGTGGCTCAACAACACCCGCTACCGCTTCGGCGCCTCCTCGCTGCTCAACGACCTCCTCCGCCAGCTTGAGAAGGAAAAGACCGGCGCCTACCAGGCCCCGTATTACTTCAGCGAAGCCGCGGAATCCTATTAAAACCTACACCACCCGTCATCCTGAGCGCAGCGAAGGATCCAGCCGCTCAACGTCCGCCTCACCTTGGATTCTTCGCTTCGCTCAGAATGACACGCTGACAACATGCCAACTTTGACCTCCGCCAAGAAACGCCCCGCCTCTCGTTCCGCCGGCCGTCCGGCGCCCGAGCTCATCTTCGGCGACATCTGGGAATACGATCCCGCACCCGAGACCGCCGATCCGAAACTCAAGGCGCGCTACGATCTCTTCATCGGCGGCAAGTTCGTCGCGCCCGCCTCCGGCAAATATTTCGACTCCATCAATCCGGCCAACGAGACGAAGCTCGCCGAGATCGCGCAGGCCAACGCCGCCGACGTGGATGCCGCCTACGTCGCCGCGCAGAAGGGCTTCGCCGTCTGGAGCAAACTGCCTGGCCGCGAGCGCGCCAAATACATCTACCGCCTTGCCCGTCTGCTGCAGGACCGCGCCCGCGAGTTTGCCGTCGCCGAGACGCTCGACGGCGGTAAGCCGATCAAGGAGTCACGCGATTTCGATGTGCCGATGGCTGCGGCGCATTTCTTCTACCACGCCGGCTGGGCCGACAAACTGGAGTATGTGGCTCCCGGCCGGAAGGTCGCGCCGCTCGGGGTCGTCGGCCAGGTCATCCCGTGGAATTTCCCGCTGCTGATGCTGGCGTGGAAGCTCGCCCCCGCGCTGGCCATGGGCAACACGATCGTCATCAAGCCCGCCGAGACGACCAGCGTCACGGCGCTCAAGTTCGCCGAGATTATCGCGGACGCCGGTTTCCCGGCCGGTGTCGTCAACATCGTCACCGGCTTCGGCGACACCGGCGCTGCGGTGATGAACCACCCGACGGCGGTGAAGGTGGCGTTCACCGGCTCGACCGAGGTCGGCAAGATCATCATGCGCTCGCTCGCCGGCACCGACAAGAAGATGACCATGGAACTCGGTGGCAAGGCGGCGAACATCGTGTTCGACGACGCCCCGCTCGACCAGGCTGTCGAGGGCATTGTCAACGGCATCTTCTTCAACCAGGGCCACGTCTGCTGCGCGGGCTCACGCCTGCTGGTCCACGAGCCCGT
>JAUPWC010000038.1 GCA_030916665.1 Verrucomicrobiota bacterium | reverse complement strand
TGCCGTCCTTCTTGTTCGTCACCCGCATCCAGACGATGTCCTGGCGCTTCTCATCGGCGGCGTAGTATTCGACGACGTTGTCGGGGCTGACGTGCCAGTGGATGCCGCCGAGCGGGCTGCCGCGGCGGCCGGAGTTGACGTGCATGAGCATGCGCACGGTGTAGGAGTCGTTCTTCCGGTTGGAGAGGTAGTGGTCGTAGACCAGCTCGACGTTGCCGTGGAATTTCTCGGGCCAGTGGCACTTCTCGCAGGTCTCGCGCGCCGGGCGGAGGTTGTGGACCGGCGTGGGGATCGGCCGCTGGTAGTTGTCGAGGGTGAAGCCGATGAGCTGGCGCGTGCCGTTGAGCTTGGCCTCGATGAAGGCCTGGGCGCCGGAGCCGACGTGGCACTCGACGCAATCCACGCGGGCGTGCGCGCCGCGCTGGTAGGTCTGGTATTCAGGGTTCATGGCCGAGTGGCAGACTTGGCCGCAGAACTGGTTGGACTCGGCGTAGTGGTAGGACTGGTAGCTGCCAAACGCGCTGAGGAGCAGGAACAGCACGCCGCCGCAACCGAAGAGCACGAGCATACGGCGCTGCGAGCGGTTGTTGAAATCAAGCCGCCACTTGTCGGGCGCGGACGTATGCTTGCGCATCCAGCGGCGCTGCGCCCAGGCGCCGAAGAAAATCATCGTCAGGCCGGCGATCAGGAAGCCGGGGGCGACGATGTAGGTGAAGATGCCGAGGTAGGGATTCTTGTTGGACCCGGTGAGGTCCATCCAGGTCAGCAGGGCAAACGAGAAGAACGCCCCGATGGCGAGCACGGCGCCGAGCGCGCTGATCCAGTTGTTGAAGTTTGAGCGCGCAACCGGGGGTGGATTGGCGGGATTGGATTCCTCACTCATGGCGTGGATGGCTGCCCGCGGAAATGAAATGCTCCGGCGCGAAGGGGCTGGGATTCACGCCGGAGCAGGGGTAGGTCTTTTCCGGGTCAGGCCTTGAGCTTGCGAATATAGGCGACCAGGTCCTTGGCCTCCTGGTCGGGATTCTCGAACTCGTCCTTGAAGCCCTTCATGCGCTCCTTGCCGTTCTCGATGTAACCTTCGAGGATGGCCTTGAGCATGGCGTCATCCTTGAGTTCGGCCTGCACGGCGGCGTCGGTATAATCGCGGATCTTGAGCTTCTTGCCCTGCTTGGTCTGGGCCTTGCCGTCCTCGCCGTGGCAGGACGCGCAGTGGTTTTCCCAGTTCTCGGCCGCCGTGGCGGCTCCTAGGCTGGCGGCGCCGGCAAGGGTCAGGCCGAGGGTGACGAGTTTGATCGCGGTCTTCATGGAATGGGCAGGGGTTGAGGGTTCGGGACTCAGAAGCGATACTGCAACTTGCCGTAAATCAGATGCGCCTCGTAGTCGGCGTGGCCGCCGTTGGGCACATCCTCGTTCTTGGCATAGGCGTATTTTAACGAGACGGAGATGTTCCGGTCAAGCCGGCGGGTCCAAGTCGCAGAGGCCATCTGCGTGGTGTATTCCGAGCCATACGCGACGGTCCGGTTGGAATTGTCTACCCAGCTGTCGTGTGACTCCGACAGCGTGTAGTCGAGGTAGAGATCGCTGTCCTCGTCGAGGGCGTAGCCGGCACCGAGGCTGCCGTAGGTGTAGTTGGCGTCGCTGTTCTTGACGAGGCCACCGGCCGCGCCGGTGAGGGATGCGGCGGGGGTGCGCAGCGTGTCCCAGACCTCGTTGATCGTGGCCTGCACATACCAGCGGTCCTTCGGAATCCAGCTCTGGGACTGGGCAAAAACGTGGGTCTCCATCTCGGCGCTCTCGGCGAGGGCCAGGCCAATATCCTGCGTGTTGATGGTCGTGACCTGAAAGTCGTAGCGGGTCACGGAACGCAGCTTGTCGCCGAGCTTGGTGCTCAGCCGGACGTTGAAGTCATTGGTTTCAAAGTCCTGGTTGGCGATGTAGGCCGGGTAGCGATCGGCGCTGCTCACGGTGTTGTCGCGGACGGCGCGGTAGTCGTTGGTGCGGCCTTTGTAGTAATACTGCACGGCGACGGTGGTGCCGGGGCGGACATACCAGTTCGCGGTCGCGGCATACTTCTGGGTGTCACGCTCGAACTCGGAGTCGCGGTCGATGCTGATCGCGGCGTGCGAGGTGCCGGGCTCAAGGACGCGCAGCTCGGTGAGGTCGCCCTCGGACTTGGTCCACTCGCCCTTGAGGCTGAGCGAGAGGTTTTTGATGCCCGCGTAACGGGCCTCGAGGCTCTCGGAGATGACCTTCCAGTCCTTTTCGCTGTCAGCGCCGACGGCCTCCAGCGTGGAGGGGCGGGCCGAGCCGCTGCCGACATTGGTCTCTTCGAAGTGGACGAAGTTGGTCCAATCGATGGATTCGAAGCGGAAGGCGGGCACGATGACCAGGCGTTCCTTTGGCTCGTAACGGGCGCTGATCGTGCCGACGGTCTGCTTCATCTCGGATTCGCCGTGCAGGTCAAAGAAACCCTCGTCGCGCTGCTGCCGGTTGGCAAAGGCCGGGTCATACACCGGATCGTAGTCGGCGCCGTAGATGCGACTGCCGCTGAGGGTCGTGTCGATGGTCGTGCGGGCGACGGCGGTGGTCACCATGAGCTTGTCATGGATCTTGTTCTCGTAGGAGCCGCGCACTTGGAAAAGGTCGTAGTCCTGACCTTCCTTCGCGGTGATCTTGCGATCGAGACCGGTCTCGTTGGCCCGGCGGCGGATGTTGCGGGAGTTCTTGTAGTCACCCTTGTCGGCGCGCACGCCGAGCGACCAGGTGCTGTTGTCCTTCGTCTGCTTGACGTTGGCGGACAGCTGGTGGCGTTTCTCGTCGAGCTTCAAGAAGGTCGGCAGCAGGCCGCGGGTCGCGGCGGCGCTCACCGCCAGGCCGGTGTCGCCCCAGGAAGTCGAATCCTTGGTGCCTTCTCGGGTGAAGAGGTCATAGCGCAGGTTGAACTGCGGGCGATCCTCGACCGTGTAACCCAGCTCGAGCCAGAGGTTGGCCCGGTCGGTGAACAGGTCCTCATCGTAGAGCGGGAGGATGAAGGCCCGCGACGGCAGGTAGCCGCCGCTGCCGTCATACCAGACGCGGAACTCCTTGTAGCCAAACTTGAGGAAACCGAGGTCTTCCTTGGTGATCTTCAGGTCGAACAGATAGTCGTTGTTGCCCGCGAGCGCCCGGGCGTCGAGGGTCAGCGTCGTCGTGTCGTTGAGGGCCTTGGTGTAGTGGAGGGCCTCGATGCCGCCGAATCCGTCCTTTTCGAGCTGCTGCCCTTTCTGGAAGGACGGCTTGTCGCCATCGAGGGAGGCGGCACCCACCGAGAAATCGATGTAGTTCTCGAGCGGCGGTTCTTTCTTCTCGGCGGCGTTCAGGGCGACAAAGCCGCAGAGCACCGCGCACAGCGCCGCAACCGGCCGGCGTGACTGGGAGGAGGGAGAGATCGTGTTCATCACAGTATCCTGGTTGGAGGTTGCGGTTTAGAAGCGGAGGGAGGAGCTCACGTGCGAGCCGTGGACGGCCTCGTGGCAGCCGGCGGACCAGCAGGTGCCGCGGGACAGGAACGAGGCGTGGTCGCGGCCGCCGATGAGGATCACGCCCGGGGCGGTCTGCTGCTGGAAGTGGCACTGCAGGCAGAGGTTCGCGTTGCGCGCCTTGAGCATCTTGGCGTTCATCGAGCCGTGCGGGCTGTGGCAGACCACGCAACCTTCGCGGGAGGCCTCGTGCTCGAACACGTAGGGGCCGCCCTGGGAGGCGTGGCACTTCACGCAGGACTCGTTGAGGCTGGCGAAATTCGTGCCGCCTTCGGTGATGGCGTCGCCGCTATGCGGGCTGTGGCAGTCGCTGCAGCCCATCTTGCCCGCGAGCACGGGGTGCGCGTTCGGCAGGGCGAACTCGCCGCGCTTGTCGAGGTGGCACTGGAAGCAGGTCTCGGGGGAGCCCTTCGGGTTGATGATCGTGCCCAGCTCGCCGCCGGACTTCACGTGCAGGGAAGCAGGACCGTGGCAGGACTCGCACCCGATCTCCTGGCCGTTGCCGCCGGGGGCAAACAGCTTGGCGTGGGTGGCATCATGAAATTCGGAAGTCACGTTCTCGTGGCAATCCGCGCATTTGCCCGAGCCGACGAAGGTCGCGCCGGGAACCTGCGGCGGCACGATCATGGTGCGCTGCACCATGACACAACCGACCAGCAGCATTCCCCAGACCGCAGTGCCTCCGAAGATCAGGGCCGACTTGGATAAACGCATTTTGTAGTTCATGGCGTCGGGGGTGGGACAGGTGGGAGATCCTGCCTGGCGAGCCAGAAGGGCACGCCGTGCCTGGATCATCCGCAGCATCCCACACCGGCGGCATTCCTGCTCCGCACGCCTTGCGCACCTGTGTTCATTCCTTGTGCAAGATCTGCACAATCACAGACGGGGTTGTCACGGTACATGCACAAGGATAAAGCCGCCACCGCCTGTCGGGCAACGGGGCTTACCGCCTGGAAAAGGCGGCGCGCATACGCCGGGGCACCCGCGCGTATGCGGGCTCAGACGTCGCAGACCTGCACGCCGTGGCGCAGCGCGGCGAGCGCCTCGGCGGCGATCTTCGAGCGCGGGACGAATTCCTGGCCGACAAATCCCTGATAGCCGGTCTCGACGATGGCGCGCATGATCGCCGGGTAGAACAGCTCCTGGCTCTCGTCGAGCTCGTGGCGTCCGGGCACGCCGGCCGTGTGGTAGTGGCCGATGTAGGGGTGATTCTGCCGGATCGTGGCGATCACGTCGCCCTCCATGATCTGCATGTGGTAGATGTCGTAGAGCAGCTTCATGCGCTCGGAGCCGACGCGCTTGCACAGCTCGACGCCCCACGGCGTGCGGTCGCACATGTAGTCCTTGTGGTTCACGCGGCTGTTGAGCAACTCCATCACGACCGTGACGCCGAGCTTCTCGGCGAGCGGCATGATGCGCTTTAGGCCGAGGGCGCAATTCTCGAGCCCCTGCTCGTCGGGCATGCCGTCGCGGTTGCCGGAAAAGACGATCAGCGTGGAGAAGCCGGCTTCGGCCGTTTCCTTGAGGCGCACCTCATAGGCGGCCACGAGAGCGTCGTGGTATTCGGGGCGGTTCCAGGCCTTGGGGATGCCGCCGACCCCCTTCGTCTCGCCCACGGTGACGCTGGGATTGCTCACCAGCGCACAGGTGAGGCCGTATTTCTTCAGGGTCGGAAAATCCTTCGGCCCGAGCAGCTCGACCGATTGCAGGCCCATTTCCGCGGCGGCGGCGCAAAAATCTTCCAGCGGGATTTTGTCGAAACACCATTTGCAGACGGACTGCTTCACGCGGCCCTTGCGGGCGGGCGCCGGGGCGGCGTCGGTGGCGTGGAGGAGGCTCATGCTGGTGGCGAGGACGGTGCCGGCGCCAAGTTGTTTGAGGGCGGTGCGACGCGAGACGGGGTGGGTCATGCGCCGAGTTAGGTCAGGTGACGGCGCAATGCAACTCCACAGCTGAGCCCGGGGTGGAGCCCGCGCTCCGTGCGGGCTGGGTTGACTCCGACTTGATGTACTCAAACCAGCCTGCGCGGAGCGCAGGCGCCACCCGATTCAGCCCTCAGCCGCGGCAGAGCTCCGCCAGCCGGCTCACGCCCTCGCGGATGCGTTCGGGCGTGGAGTTGGAATAGTTCAGGCGCAGGTAATTCCGGCCGGCTTCCGCGGGGAAGAAGTCGCGGCCGGGCACAAAGGCCACTTTCTTCGCGATGGCGCGTTGCAGGAGCTCCAGCGCGTCGAGGTTCGCCGGTCCGGTGACCCACAGGAACATGCCGCCTTCGGGCTTGGTCCAGCTGAAGCCGGGCGGCATCGCGGCGCGCAGCGCGCCGTCGAGCACCTCGTAACGCTCGCCGTAGGCGCGGCGGATCTTCTCCAGGTGCGCCGTCTGGTCGTTCTTCGTCAGGTAGGTGTAGGCGACGAGCTGGTCGAAGCTCGAGGTGTGCAGGTCGGAAGCCTGCTTGAGGATGAGCAGGCGGCTGAAGATTTCCGGCGGCGCGACCACCCAGCCGGTGCGCAGGCCGGGGGCGATGGTCTTGGAAAACGTGCTGGCGTAGAGCACCTGATCCGCGGTGTCCCAATGTTTGACGGGCGGGATGTCGGCGCCGCGGTAGCGCAGCTTGCCGTAGGGATCGTCCTCCAGCACGAGCAGCTTGTGCTCCGCCGCGATGCGGGCCAGCGCCTCGCGCCGGGCGGCGGTGAGCGTGATGCCGGTCGGGTTCTGGAAATTCGGGATGGTGTAGAGGAACTTGGGCCGGTGCTGCTTGATCAGCGCGGGCAGGGCCTCGGGAATCAGGCCGTGCTCGTCGGTGGGCACCGGCACGAAGCGCGCCTCAAAGGTCTGGAACGCCTGAATCGCCGCGAGGTAGGTCGGATTCTCCGTCAGCACCACGTCGCCGGGGTTCAGGAAAAGTTTGCCGGCGAGATCGAGCACCTGCTGCGATCCATTGGTCACGAGCACGTCGTCCATCGCGGCCCTGATGCCGCGGCGGCCCACCTCGGCGGCGATCCACTCGCGCAGGCCGGGATAACCCTCGCTCTGGCTGTATTGCAGGGCGCGGCTGCCGTGCTGCACCAGCACCTCGTCGGCCGCGGCGCGTACTTCGGCCACGGGAAACAGCTCGGGCGCGGGCAGACCGCCGGCAAACGAGATGACCTCGGGCTGCGCGGTGACCTTGAGGATCTCGCGGATCGTCGAGGGACGCATCTGTTCGATACGGCGGGCGAAGAGCGGGGAATGGTCGGACATGCGCCGCCAACCCATCACATTCCGGCGCGCCACGCCAGCCCTTCGTGCGGCACAATGGCCGGTCCTAATGGCGCCGAACTGCTCCGCTCGGCAACTCAGGCTGAAACCCAGCCGCCACAGACGAAATACGGCTGGATTCTTCGTTATGCTCAGAATGACAGGAAGGGGGATTTTGTGTCGAAACGCGTCATCCTGCGCGAAGCGAAGGATCCAGCGGCTTGTTGCTCCAAGCGGCTATGAATTCACCGGAGCAGCTTACCCCCGCAGCTTCAGCAGTTCCTCGGCGTGGGCCTGGGCGCTCTTCGCGGAACGGTCGCCCAGCATGCGTGCGAGCTCCCCCACCCGACCCTTCCGGTCGTCGTGGATGGATTCGATGCTCACGGACGCGCGGTCGCCGCTCTGGTCCTTGGTCACCACGAAATGGTTGGCCGCCTGCGCCGCGACCTGCGGCAGGTGTGTCACGCAAAGCACTTGGTGGCGTTCGGCGATGTCGGCCATCTTTTCGCCGACGATCCGGCCGATCTCGCCGCCGACGTTGGCGTCCACCTCGTCGAACACCAGCAGCGGCACGTCGTCGATCTCGGCCAGCACGGCCTTGAGCGCGAGCATCACGCGGGCGAGTTCGCCGCTCGAGGCGATGCGGTTGAGCGGCAGCGGCGCCTCGCCGACATTGGGGGAAAACAGAAACTCCACCCCGCAGTCGCCGTGCGGCCCCAGCTCGGCCAACGGCGTGAGCGCCACGCGGAAATCGGCCTTCTTGAAACCGAGCTGGACGATGACCTTGGCGGCAACCTTCGCGAGCTGCTGGGCGGCCTTGTCGCGCGTGCCGCGCAGGTCGGCGGCGGCGGTGCGGGCCTGCTTCTCGGCGGCGGCGATCTGTTTTTCCAGCTTGGCCAGCGTGCCCTCGATGTCGCCCTGCTGTTCGAGGCGGCGGCGCATGTCGTCGCGCGCGGCGAGGACGGTCTCCACCTTGGCGCCGTGCTTCCGCTTCAGCTCGAGCCAGGAATTCATCTTTGTCTGCAATTCCTCGGCTTGCTCCGGATCGAAGTTCAGCGAGGTGGCCAGCGAGGAGAACTCCGCGTCGAGGTCGCCCAGTTCCAGCGAAGCCGACTGCAGACGGTCGGCCAGCGGTTTGCTGGAAGCATCGAAGGCCTCGAGCTGGCGGGCATCGCGCAACAGCTGCGCCAGCCGGCCGAGCAGCCCCTCCTCGCCGCTGAGGCCGCCGCTGATCCGCGAGGCGAGCTGCATGATTTCCTGCGCGCCCTGCTGGCGCTGGAAATCGCGCTCCAGCGCGGCGATGGCCTCGTCGGTCAGTTCCAGCGCGTCTATCTTGGCGAGCTGCAGCTTGAGGAAATCAATCTGGTCGGGCGACAGTTTGTCGGCCCCGCGCAGGCGGTCACGCTCGGCGATGAGGTCGCGCCACTGACCGAACAACGCTTGGTATTTCTCGAGGCTGCCGCTGTTGCGGGCGAACAGATCGAGCAGTTCGCGCTGGCCGTTTTCCTTGAGCAGACGGCGCGGTTCGCCCGGGCCGTGGAAGTCGATCCACTGCGCGCCAAGTTCCTGCAATGCGCTCAGCGTGGCCAGGCCGCCGTTGACAGACATCTTCGGGGCTTTCTCGCGCGGTAGGCTGCGCTTGATGATGAGCACGCCGTCGTCGCAGGGCGGCAGGCTCAGGTTGGCCAGCACCATGTCGAGCCGACGGGTGTCGGAGAAGAACAGCGCCGCCTCGACCTCGCAGGCGTCGGCCCCCTGGCGGATGATGGTCTTGTCCGCCCGCGCGCCGGCCAGCAGCGACAGCGCGCCGAGGAGGATGCTCTTGCCCGCGCCCGTCTCGCCGGTCACCGCCGTGAAACCCGTCTCGAAATCCAGCTCCACCTCGTCGAGGAGAGCCAGGTTGCGGATGCGGAGGGATTGGAGCATTTTGAAAGCACGAATGGACACGAATTAACG